>NZ_JAJEQM010000006.1 GCF_020687385.1 Hominilimicola fabiformis | reverse complement strand
ATCATGTCAAAAGCATATACGATGAAGTAGGAATGAAACATAAAGGTTTATAACTTTTTATAAGTTTTCAGTAACGGTGAAACATTTGCTTAGAAAACCAGCATTGCAATATCCACACGCAGAAGTTGTAAATCCAAATGAGAAAGTTGATTTTCAATGTGAATTACAATCAAGCGGAAAGATTGCAAAAGCACGATTAATGATAGATGACAACAATTATGAATATTACTTTGATAATTTTGATATACAAAATTTGCAAGAAAATAATTATAGTTCGTTGGTTACATACCCTATTAAGAATAACATTCCAACATATAAGATATACAAATCGGATAACAATAGAACAAGTGATGAAACCACGTTTTCATTTGGTGCCGGCGAGATGTACACTTGGAAGATGAGAATATACGAAAAGGACAGTTTTGATCCTACAAAGGAGAAAACATATGTTCCATCATCTTGGATTGGTAAAGGTACTGTTATGGAAATTTTATCAGGTGCTGAGTCCGTAGGATCTAATCAAGGAACATATTATGGTTTGAATAGTTCTGAAATGAATGGCAATCGAATTCTAAAGATAAATCCTCATACGCAAATGTATTTTAAGGATTGTACATTAACAAAAACTTCCGATAATAATCCACACAAAGAATTGTGGACACGATATGATGAAAATGCGAACTACTATATTAAGGTTGGGAATACGTTTGCAAAAATCAAAAAATATTATTACTTTTTGCCAAAATATGACGCATATAAAAAAGACCCTGAGAGAGGCGACAAGACAGTCAAATGGTTCAACTCAACGGATGATTTAGATACATATGGTGAACCTAAATTTGGTTATGCGGTTGTAAGTGGTAAACTTAAGGTTTCTGTCAATGATACATATACAATATATTGTAATTACATAGATACAGACCAATATTACTTTGATACAAACACACCTCCTACGATTACATTGTACGAGAACTTTGAAAGTGTGAACGGAACAAATGTAACAAGAGAGATAGATTTATCTGAAAACACGCAACTTGCTCCCCTATCCTTATCATATAGCAATTTGCATATCACTGGTGAGTATTTACAATCCGAAGGAATAAGTGTTAGTCATTATAGTTTTCTTTTAGAAAGACGTGAATCGGATACAAAATATTCAACCGTTTCTTATTCAAACAACATATATTCAACCAATATAGATTGGCAATATGATAAATTTATCAGTGGAAATGAGTATAGATTAACATTGTCTTTAACAGATAGTGTTGGCTCTACATTTGAAAAAATAATTTATATTAAAGCAGAGTATAATTCTATCTCCTACCCTATGAACATTAAAATTGAGGAATACAGAAAACATAATTCTTTAATTGTTGATTTCAGTGAATTACATTCTATTATTGCTAATGAAGAAATTGAAGGTGGACATCAGTTTCTTGCATATAATAAGGATACTGATAAAATAGATACTACATTGACTGTCTCTAATAATGTATGTCACTTGGATAAAGGCAACTCTTTGACATATGATTTTATAGACGGTGAAAAGGAATTATCGTTTGGCAAGAGTACAATATATACAACATTCAGGATTGACTCTGATTATACCGGTACAATATTTGAAGTTACAGAGGATGATGGAACAACAACTTCATTAAAGTGGGATGGTGTGCATTTTTATCTATCAGTAAAAAATCCAAGTACAGGATACTCTTCGTACGGACGAGTGTTCTCCCCATATGAAAATTGGGACAATATGACTGTCGGAGATAAGAAAAAGGCAATAAATGAAGCCATGACAAAAGAAACAGTGGACTATTCTGTTCCTTATTTGTATATGAACGGTGAAATAAATTATGGCGATAATTTATATTATCACACGGAAACACCTTTGAGCGAACAAACATGGCTTGTAATTATAGATACAAAAACTGAGAATGTTTATTTAAAAAATATGTCTCAAAAAGATAATAAGACTGTTGGAGGTGATAGTTAATGGCAAAAGTAAAATTGTTCGGCGGAGTTACATACAATGCTTTTGGCATTGACGAAGGCTCTCATTCTGATGATTTAAAAGAGACATTAACACAAGCGTATGGGAATTATAGTTGGAATTCTGATACAAAATTGTTGGCAAACTTTAATGATACGTTAGTGGGAAGTAACTTTGATGGTTCATATGAAAATATTGACCATTTTCAAGTTTATAAAACCTTGGGCGAACAAGATACGTTACATAAAGTATGCCAAACTAAAAATCCTACTCAACGTGTGATAGAAGATTTCACTGTTGGAGATTTATGTGATTACCAATATTATATTTTTGGTATTTGTAATAATACAATGGACGTTAATGGTGTGCAAGTAAATGTCAAAACAATCTCTCCTCTTGTATCGGATAAAATCCAACTACATAGAGGAACAGTCTCTGTAATCGGACTTGTTCCTACAGAAGAAGATAATACTTATACTATTGACGAAGATAATATATGGCAATTAGATATTAATTTAACTAATGACGGTTACACGTTGAATACGGATAAGACATTTTATCAGACCCAAAATGCCTATGGCAAAGCGACTGGCGGTAATCGAAAGCAGAGAACGATGTCTATTACAGGATTACTTGGCAAAATAGATTGCTCAGGTGATAGTCAATATATAGATACTTATGACGACATTATAAATTGGGAGAATTTTGTATCAAGTAACAGTTTGAAAATGCTCATAGATTTAAGAGGATTGATTACTATTGGAGATACAGATGCTAATCCAACATTTCAATATGATACAAATGACAATCACGATGTTTCTGTTACGTTCACATTTAATCAGTTAAATGATATTGATACGGTTGATGTGTTGGGTATGACATTGCCGATTAATCCATTGTATTATGAATATTTAGCGGATAGCGAAGGAGCTTTGTTGAAAGATACAGTTGAAGTTGATTCAGACAATAAATATCACGAATACCTTGCTTCTCCCCTTTTGGACGGTGGTTTAACATGAACATATACAAGAACGGATATGTAGTTGACAGTATCCATAATATTAATATTGCAAATATAACAAAACAGGTATATCTAAATTCGTTCAGCAAACTTGGGTTTGAGAGAATACTCAAAGTGTTCAAAGCTGATATAGTTATACCTGTTTTTAGATTGTATTTGTTGGACGAAGATGAAAACATATCAATGGACGCAAGCGATGATTTAATGTCGGCAAGTTTAAGTATTACATATCAGACTGGTCAAAGACGTACAATGAATATTACTCTTGCAAATATAGATAATAAGTGGAAGCCTAAACCGATTAAGGGATTAATATGGACGGGAAGCAAATTTAGATTTGATTCTGGTATTGTTATTGGTGACACAATATATTGGAAACAACAAGGAGTATTTGTTTTTAAAGACCCTACATTATCAAGAGAAAATTCAAACCAAACAATCTCATTATCATTATGTGATAAGTTTGGCTTATTCGATGGCAGTGTTTATGGAACGACGAGTTTAAAAACAATCATTCCTGTTGGTGTTCCAATGAAGAATGCTTTTACTTCTCTATTGGCAAGCGACAGAGGAAATGGCAAACCATTTGACTTAAAACCAATTATTTTTAATAGTGAATATACGGACGTTAATACATATTACACTATAAAGCAAGATGCCGGTACAAAAGTCAGTGAGATATTTACAAGTATGGGCGAAACAATTTCTTCCGATGTTTACTACAACGAATTTGGCAATATGGTTGTTAGTTCTAATGTTAATGAGTTTATATCATCTAACTTCCCTGTTGTATATCGTTTTGAGGAAAACGACAAAGATATTGTGTCGGCAAATGTTGTTTATAATACATCACAAGTCAGAAATAAAGTTGTTGTTAAAGGTGCTATTGCCAACGGTTATCAATTCAGTGCTATTGCCGAAAATAAGAATTTGAAATCAGACTATTGTATTCAGTATAATGGCGAAATACCAGAAGTTATAAATGATAGTAAACTATATGCTGATTCATTGTGTATGTCACGAGCAATGTATGAATTGATTAATTTTAGTCGTGGTACGAAAACATTGAATTTATCTTGCACATATAATCCTATATTCGATGTCAACCAGTCTGTTATGGTTAATTATCCAAGCTTGGGTATTAACAACGAAAACTATGTCATTGACTCTATTTCAATGAATATGGATAGTGGTGCAACGACATCTTTGACAATGACAAATATTAACGAGGTGATCTTTTGATAGACAAAGAGGAAGAAAAAATAGATTTTAATGATGAAACAGTTATTGCATATGTAAATATGATACGTCAAATTATCCAAAGTGAAGTTTCAACATATTTAAAAAATCAGAATATTGAAACATTTGAGGATTTAAAAGTGCAAAGCGTTTCTGATGACGGATTACACGCAACATTGAAAGATACGACTACAAAGGAAGTATATGAAAATATACCTAACTATACAAATATAAAAATCAAACCAAATGATTTTGTCCGAATGTATATTAGTAATCAAGGATTAAAAAAATATATTGGACAAACCTTTGGTTCAAGAACAGAATATCTATGTCAAACAGAAAAGGACGGTGATAAATAGTGGCATTACATATAGATACAAGCAATGTTACGTTGATGAGTGAATTTAAAGATGCGATTGAAAAATATGTTCAAGAATATGTATCAGTTGTTTCTTATGGTGTCCACGAAAACCAACAACTAAAAGCAGAAGCTTCAGAAAGTAGTGGGAATAGCACATTCAAAGAAACCATTGCGGTTTCTATAAATATCAACGCTCCAAATACAATGCATTGGGGCATTTTAAATGTTAAACGCATTAATGAAACAAATTCATTATCTCAAATTATTTTTTGGTGGGACAATAATGAGTTTAAATATAGAATATCATACAATTCTTTACTTGCTCGTTACGGTTATGCAACCTATCCAAATATTATTCAATATATAGATAGTAATACAATAACATTTAAAAATAATGTATTGTCATTTAATATTATAAATGATATATATTTAGATGCTGGTACACATCGAATGGGTGGCAAATTTGAAGTAGATTATCATATTTGGTAGAAAGGAGTGATTAAATGGCACATATTGATTTAAAAGAAGATGCACATATTTTTATTCAAGCAGGTGTGACTATTCAAAACTTATTGAATTTGATTCAGTCATTTGAAACAAATGAACTTGAAGAGTTAAGAGATTTAATTGCAGCAATTAAAGATATTGACACAAATGATGATAATGCAGATTTTAAGCAACAATTATTGAATGTATTTGATAATGCGGTAATGGAAGATGAAGTTACAACAAAACTTGACAATACAAGCACTCTCCCCCCTCAAGCCAAAATTGTAAAGAGTGCAATAGATGATGTTCTCGATAGGATTAAACAGACTAATTCAGATTTAAGTGATGAGATTTACAATAGACAAATTGGAGACCAAGATATAACTACCTTGGTGGAAAATGAAAGTCTATCAAGACAAAATGCGGATGATAAAATCAACAGAGAATTATATGGAAGTACAACAAATAGTTATACACTTTCCTCTGATATTGATCCTGCTCAAGTTGATGTCACTATGCAAGGTGGTTCTGGTGTTTTAAGCGTTGATATAGAAAATTTGACAAACGCCTTTGTTCTTAATGGAACAAGGGTTGTATCAGAGGGTAAAACAATCGCAACATATCAGATTGAGTACGGTGAAGATATATCAAGACTTTTTGCGGTAGTTGATTATAATGTACAGTTGAAAACTTTTGATTTTAAATTAGTTAAATCAGATGATATTACATCTTCTATTGAGGGAAATATTGCAACGCTTGTATTAGGATTGATAGAATTTAGTTATGGATTTAATACAGGTCAAGGATACTTTCTAAACGATGTATCTAAGAGTTTTCCATATACGTATCAAAATGTATCACAGAACACAGTTATCAAAATAAACGGATTAGCTGATTTGCAGACTATTGATAAGTCAAGTTTTATATCTGCCATTAATGAATTAGCAAGGACTGATATGAAGGTTAATGTATCTTTGAATGACATAAAAAAGGAACTTAATGGTATGTCAAAAGGCGGTATTTGGCATTATGGTGAGGTATTGACACACACCGCTAATTTAAGTACCCCTGTAATAAACAATAGTGTTGATGCAAATGTAGGCGACTTTTATCTTAACTCAAATACATTCTCAGTGTATTTTTGTGTAGGAGATGATAATGGCAATCATAATTGGTTATATATCGGCAATTTGACAGGCAGTTTTGATTATTCAAATTATGCAAGTATTAATTCACCTAATTTTACAGGAACACCGACAGCACCTACTCCGTCTCTATCAAATAATTCACGACAAGTTGCAACCACAGAATATGTGAGAAGTGCCATTGATAAATATGCAAGTGGTGATAATCTTGAAATGATTGATTTGGCGGAAGGACTTAGAGATGATGTATATGGTAAACAAGTTGTGTGGACAGTTGGCGGTAATATTATGAATTTAACATTGCCAGCCCCAAAACTAACAAATCCTACAACTTCAGAAGAAGTCAAGATTACTTTTGACAAAGGTATTATTCCTTTTGATAATACTGTAAAAAGGGGGTATCTTCCTTACAATACGACAAATGTTTCTTTTATTCCTATTACAGAAAACAAGACATATATTAATTGCGAATTTAATTTTGATACGCAACATTTAGAATTTACAACATCTAATTCAATAATTTCTCAAGACACTATAGATGCTATTGAAACAAGAGTGTGGAAGTTTAGTTTATGTTATTATACAGTAAACGTTGTTTATAATGATTCTTCTGAAGAACCGGCAAGTCAATATGTAATTAGTAATTATGATTGTGATTGGTGTATTAATTCTGAAAAAATAGCATTACCATATCAAACATTGGATATGCTAAAAACCGTTGACAAAAATTGTATTATTAATTCTATAAATGAAATTGTCGATAATGCTTCAAAGAATCAAAGCGAAGTAGGAACTCTTATTTATGCACTACACCCTGACATAACAACATATTCCACTTCGGCAGCTAAAGATGGGTATTACGGAAAACTAATAAAAAGTGATGTGGACGAAGTATTTATACTGAATAACGATAGACAAGATGATATGGATTATCCTGATGGTGCCACATTAAGTGGCAAATTACCTTATGATGATGAGGTTGGGTATATGTTATCGCAAGATATACCAGCTTTAAAGAAAGCATTTTGTAAAGTGACAAAAAAATATGTTGCATCTATTGATGGTGCAAATGGAGAAATAGAAGTGTTATTAACATTCTAAGAGGAGGGATTTATTATGACAAACATTAACTGGAAAGTAAGAATTAAAAATCCGATGTTTTGGGTACAAATTGTAGTTGCTATTTTTGTCCCTGTACTTGGGTATATGGGAATTACGGCGCAAGACCTAACTACATGGCAAGCAGTAGGCAATGTAATATTGACAGCTTTTTCTAATCCATATGTATTGCTGTTGATGGCAACGAGTGTTTATAATGCTATTATTGACCCAACTACAACAGGCATTACAGATAGCAAAACGGCACTTACATATACTACGCCTAACAGTGATAAATAAAAGAACATTCATTCTATACGAATGTTCTTTTTTTTGTGCAAAAATTAAAGAAAGGAAGATTGCTATGAATATAATTGAAGTTGCTTATAAATGGCACGGTGGCTTTACAAAGCGTCCACGCACAGATTTTATAGCGTTACATCACGCAGAAGCAGTTAAATGTACTCCACAAGATATACACAGTTGGCACGTCTCAAATGGTTGGACAGGCATCGGTTATCATTTCTTTGTAAGAAAAGACGGTACAATTTATCGTGGACGTCCTCTTGATGTGGTTGGTGCTCACGTTCAAGGTATGAACAGTTGTTCTATTGGCATTTGTGCTGAAGGTGATTATCATACAAAAGAAAAGACAATGCCACAAGCACAAAAGAAATCTATTATTGAGTTATGTCAATATCTTAAAAAGAATTGTTATCCAAATGCAAAGATAGTTGGACATAGAGAGATTGGCGACAGTAATTGTCCTGGTCGATATTATCCACTTGATGAAATTAAATTTGCTGTTGCCGGAGGAATTACTGTTCAAGCAGAAAATCCTCAAAAGATTGCCTTGGATAAGTTGGTAACGAAGGGTATTATTACAGATGCATCTCAATGGGTACTTACTGATTTCTTAACAAATGCAAAGGCGGTTAGAGTTCTCGATTTGCTTTCAGGCGGTACTTGGACAAGCGAGAAAACAAATTCAAGTATTCATTGGGCGCAACCAAATGTCATCTCTTTAGCATCTAAAGACGGCGGTTCTTCTGACGGAACAAAAGTCATTGAAGATATTGACGGGATGGTTAATAAACTAAATGTCTGGATTTCTAAGGCTACACTATTGGCTTTGGTTGATAAGCTTACAGGCGGTACAAAAGAAAAATACAAGAATAGAAAAACAGACCATTGGGGCAGAAATTTTCTTGATAGCCTTTGTGATAAAGGCATAATTACAGACGTTAAGTATTGGGACTCCGATTTCGAATCTACAGTAGAAAACGGAGTTTTTTTAGTGCTTTGTTGTAATGCGTTTGGTCTTTGAGGGAGGGTTTAATGTACACGATTACTCTATTAAACGATAGAAGATTATATGGAGCTCACAAAGAAGCAATTATGCAGTATGACAATATGGTTGGTAAAATTCAATTTTTAATTCCACAAACATATGACGGAAATGATATGAGAAATTTTACGACTGTATCATTGGAATATATCTCCCCTATTTCTCATTTGTATAAGCAAGAATTTTTAACTTTGTCTGAGGAATTGGTAGAATATGCTGATGAACAATATTTAGAATATTTGCTTCCTATTGGCTCAAAAATGACTGCTGAAAATGGGGATATTGAATTACAACTATCGTTTTACCAAGTTTATATGGACGAAGATGGTGTAGTTCAAGACCCTGTTCTGAAAACACAATCTTGTAGGGTAAAAATTATTCCTACAAAGAACTGGGCTCAATTTATACCGTCAGAATCTATGGCGGCACTTGACCAACGTATTGCTCAGTTGATTGCTTTGGAAGAAGAAATTACCGAATTACAAGGACAGATTATTGAACATCATGACAATTTTATAAATGATGATGTTATTTCTGATAAGACAACATATTCGTCAAAGAAGATTGAAGAATTTATAGATAAGAATGAACTTGATGAAACCGTTGAAAATATAACAAATACTGAAAAACAAACAATCTCTGATGAAGAGATAGAAAATCTATTTAAATAATTTAGGATAAATCGCATTATGCCGGCTAACAATGCGTTTTATTAATGAAGGCGAGAACACTCGCCACTTCAGTGGTGAGATGAATCGCCGCTAAAGAGAGAATATACACATGAGGTGATAATTATGGAAGTTCCTCATGGCAGAGGATATGTATATTCAATTCAATATCACATTGTTTGGTGTGTGAAATATAGACATAAAATCTTATATTCTAAAATTGAGAAAAGATTAATGGAAATTCTAAATATGGTTGCGACTTATGAATGTTTTCAGGTATTGGTGTGTAATACAGACAAAGACCACGTTCATTTGTTAATCAATTGTTCACCACAACATTATATTCCCAACATAGTCCAAAAAATGAAAGGAATGTCTTCTCGGATACTTATGCGAGAATTTGGAGAAACATTAAAGAAGACACTATGGGGTGGGCACTTATGGAATCCTTCATATTTTGTGGCAACAGTATCAGAAAATACAGAAGAACAAATTAGAAGGTATATTCAAAATCAGAAAAGAAAGTGAGGTGAAGTCGGTGGAAAAAGCTTATAAGTATAGAATTTATCCAAATAAACAACAAGAAGAATTAATTCAAAAGACATTTGGATGTTGTAGATTTGTATATAATACATATTTAGCAAAACGAATTAAGTTATATGAAGAATCGAAAAAATCTTTATCATATGTGCAGTGTGCAAATGATATGAAAAAACTTAAATCTGAATTGGAATGGTTAAAAGAAGTTGATTCCACTGCTCTCCAATCTTCACTTAAAGATTTAGATGCAGCTTATCAGAAATTCTTTAAAGAACATTCCGGTTATCCTAAATTCAAAAGCAAGAAAACACATAAATTTTCTTATAAATCAAAATGCACTAACGGAAATATCCAATATTGTGATAAACATATTAAGTTGCCGAAACTTGGAATGGTAAAAACGAAAAACAAGTTAGTACCACAAGGCAGAATACTTAATGCTACTATATCACAAAATGCAAGTGGTAAATATTTCGTATCACTTTGTTGTACAGACGTAGATATTAAACCATTAGAAAAAACTAATAATTCAATTGGCATTGACTTAGGTCTTAAAGAATTTTGTATAACATCTAATGGTAAAATGATTTCAAATCATAAATATCTTAAAAAATCATTAGCTAAACTTGCAAAAGTGCAAAGAGAACTGTCTCGAAAGTCAAAAGGTGGTTCAAATCGTAATAAAGCAAGGATAAAAGTTGCAAGACTTCAAGAACACATTGCAAATCAACGCAAAGATTTTTTACAGAAATTATCTACTGAAATTATTAAAAATAATGATGTAATCTGCTTGGAGGATTTACAAGTGTCAAATATGATGAAGAATCATAGACTTGCGAGGTCTATTGCTGACGTTAGTTGGTCAGAATTTGTAAGACAATTAGAATACAAAGCTAATTGGTATGGAAGGCAGATTATTAAAGTAGATAAATTCTATGCAAGTAGTCAAATTTGTAATACTTGTGGATATGTTAATAAAGAAACAAAAGATTTAAGTGTTAGAGAATGGGATTGTCCATGTTGCAATTCTCACCATGATAGAGATATAAATGCTGCTAAGAATATACTTAATGAAGGATTTCGATTGTTGAAAGTAACTTAGTAATTATACATATGAACGGTTGGAACAATCGGGATAGCTTGGTAAATATTCTTACAGTAGTAGGAAGTTCCCAAGAATCACGTGGCTTTAGCCATGTGAGGTTCAATATATACATAACTTATACACTTTCATTAAATTCAAGGAGGAAATTAGAATGGCAAACGAAACACAAAAGTTTTTAAGTTACGCAGGTCTTGGTACATATGACAGTAAAATCAAAGCTTATATTGTAGATAAGGCTGACACTGCCAAGACATCTGCTATCGCAGCAGACGCGGTTGTAGTTACTACAGATGTAACAACAGAAGGATATGCAAAGTCTTATACCTTCACTCAGAATGGTGCAACTATTGCTACGGTTGATATTCCAAAGGATATGGTCGTATCAAGTGGTAAAGTGGTTGTTAACCCTGAAGGGCAGGATGAAGGCACATACCTTGAATTGACACTATCTAATGCAACAAGTGACAAAGTTTATATTAATGTTGGTAAGCTTGTAGACATTTACACTGCAAAAGCCAATGCAACTCAGGTTCAGATTGCTATTGATTCTGCAACAAGAGAAGTTAGTGCCACAATTGTTGCTGGTGGTGTAGGTTCAACAGAACTTGCTGACGGTGCAGTTATTACTGCTAAGATTGGTGATGCTCAAGTTACAAAAGCAAAATTAGGCACTGATGTACAAGCTTCTATTGATAAAGCCGATTCTGCAATTCAGTCGGTTGCTACCGGTAAAACAGACGGTACAGTCGCTGTCGATGGCACAGATGTTTTAGTTGCAGGTTTAAAGTCTGCCGCATATGCTGAAACAACGGCTTTTGATGCGGCTGGTGTTGCAGATACAAAAGTAAAAGAACTTGCTGATGGTGCAGTAAAAACAAATACAAGTGATATTTCAACACTAAAAACAAAAGTGGCTGATCTTGAATCTGTTGCTATTGAAGCAATCTCAACAGATGAAATAAATGCTCTATTTACAAAAGTGACTGAATAATTTATTCTCTGATTAATTCAAAGTAATACATATTTCTAAGGGAAGGGTGACGACTCTTCCCTTTTTGTATTGCTTGATACTATATGTTTTTGCAAAAATATATAACTCGTTTTGGAGGAAAGAAAATGGAAGAAAAGAAATTTTTAGATTTAAATGGTTTAAAAATAGTTGTAAATAACATCGAGAACGAGATAGATGGAAATAAAGGCGACATATCTTTTACCGATGATATTACTTATGAACCGTTAGAAGAAACGGAGGCAAGTTCGTAATGGCTATGTCTCTTAAAGAAAGCTTGGAAAGCTTAAAAAATCAAACATCCGCATACACCCCGTCAGTTATGATGGTTAATCCTAATACAGAACCTAAAATAACGGCAGATATGGACAAACGTTTAATTGATGTTCCGCCTGAATTACAGACAATAGGTGTGGCAACTGAAAATAATGCAGAAACAGTTTATATTAGTATTCCATCGACCACTTTTGATGGAACAGATTTAACCGATAAGACTGCTTATATTTATTTTGTAAACGCAGGCAAAGAAGTGAATATTTACAAAGTCACTGATGTTACTGTTGAAGATAATTCGATTAAGCTTGGCTGGACTATTACAAATGATGTCACTCGTTACGCAGGAACAGTGTCGTTTTCAATTGCATTTGAGTTAGATAATTCATACAAATTGACAACTACTCCTGCCACTTTAACGGTTCTTAAAGGATTGGACATTGACCAAACAATTTCAAAGCAAGACACCGCTATTGTATCTGCTCTATATGACAAGGTTAATGCTCTTAATACAAAGGTAGACAATGCCGTAAATTCAATGGATAATTCAGTTGCAACAATCAACACATTGCAGAGTGCTATACAATCGTTGCAGTCGGAATTAAATTACATAAAAGAACACGTTGTTTACGTGATAGATGATATTGAAAATTAGAAAGGAGGAACTTAATGGCTAAAGCAAAATATTTTACACAAAATAACGAAAAAGTATATCCTATATCACACACCAAAGCAGTATATGATGGCAATGGTAAAGTCTTAGAGGATAGGTTGACCGAAGATGAAACTGCAATTTCAAGCCTACAAACGGACGTAAAAGGCAAAGCCGACAAGACTGATGTAGACAATAAGCTCAGTTCAAATGGGGCTATTTCTGACACTACTGTGGCTTTTACAGAGGCTTCAGCAAGGGAAAATATTGTTTCAAATGAAAAGAGTTCTACTCTATTTGGTAAAGTTCAAAAATGGTTCTCTGATTTAAAAAAAGTTGCTTTTACAGGTAGTTATAACGATTTGATTGATACTCCGTCAAATGCTACGAGTGATACTGACGGATTTATGAGTAAGGAAGATAAGTCTACAGTAGATTCTTTGAATTCAACTTTTCTAGACAAATCATCAGCAAGGTATAGTTTTTTTAATCTTCTAAAATGGAATTCTTCTAATAATAAAATTGTTGAAATTGATAATAGAAGTACTCCAGTATATTATGGTGGAAATGAAATAGTAAACTTTGGTGATTTGCCAGATTCCGTCAATGAACAATATGATGGTTTAATGTTATCTACCGACAAGATTAAATTAGACGGTATAGCTGAAAATGCTAATAACTACATACATCCTACTACATCGGGTAATAAACACATACCAAGTGGAGGCTCGTCAGGTCAAATATTAAAATGGTCGGCAAATGGCACTGCTATATGGGGAACTGAAAAAACATATAGTAATGCTACTACTTCAAGTTCAGGGTTGATGAGTGCAAGCGACAAAACAGACCTCGATGCTTGTGTAGAAACTTTAAGTGCCGATGCGTCTATGTTTCTTAGTTCCATTAAATCTCCAGCTCCTGCTGAATTTGAATTTGTTGAAACTTTATCATTAAGTAATTTAACTTTAACTGGTGATGTAGCATTTTCCGATACAGGTTTATTTAATGGATATGCTTCATTAACTGAAATCACATCAGGACTTAATGATATTTTTCAAAAGAATATTGATAACGGATTTGATTTTGTTTACTATATGGTACATAATACAAGCAGTAAACGATTTGAATTTTCTGCTACTGACCCATTGTATATATCCAGTAGTCAGGGTGGCAAATGGTATTACGATGGCAATGAAATAGCCACTAAGTCTGATATTCCAAGTACTTCTGATTTTCTTAAAACATCTGGCGGTACTTTATCGGGCAATGTAACTATTAAGAATAATACTAATTATGGTACAAAACTAAATTTTGGTGATGGCGATTATGTTCATATAGCTGAGGTATATGATGATGCAATGGAACTTAAAGGTTCTAATATACATTTAGGTATTGAGACATCTAAAGCAGTATGGCTTCAATCATCTAATAGTTCAACTACTAAATACAAAGTAGTAGGTACTTCAACTGGTTATAATACAAAAATACATGTAGCAACGTCTCAACCGTCAACAATGTCGGTCGGGGATATTTGGTTTAAAATATCATCTTAATAAATTTAAAGGAGGGATAATAAATGCCGACTGGTTTATGGACAGATTATAAAGCAAGTTCATTCAATGGAGGTAATGGCACTTCTACAAATCCATATCAAATTGCAACTGCTGCTCAATTAGCTTATTTAGCATATGGTATTAATAATGGTATTTCAAACTATGCCACATCATATTTTAAGTTGACAGCAGATATTGATTTGGCTGATCATTATTGGACACCTATAGGTAATTCATCTCATCGATTTAAACGCTCATTTGATGGAAATTATTATAAAATCTCTAATATGAATATTGACACATCAGTTAATAGTTCTGATTTAATAGGACTATTTGGATATACTGAAGCTCCAAGTACTACTGAAGAAGTATCAATAGGAAATTTTTATTTAGTAAATCCACGCATAATAGATAAATCTTCTACTTATGCATCTTTTATTTTGGCAATTCATAATAGAAGAATACGTATACATGATATTGAAATAATAGATGGATACTATTCATACGCATCATATTCATCTACAGTAGAATCCAATTCATATTTTGGATGTTTTTTAAGCAGAAGTATCTTAGTATCTGCTTCTTATGCAAAAGTACATAATGTAAATGCACTTTCTACATATATTAGAAGCAATAAACAATATACAGGAGGATTAATAGGATATTATGTAGTAGGTGAAGGTAATAATGAAATATATAATTCAAATATTGTTATTACTGATTTAGTATGTCCTCACGGTATTTATGTAGGCGGTGCAATAGGATATTTAGATCATGAAAATTATTATAATATGTATTTACAAAACATATCAGTACAAATTCAAGATGGACAAGTTAATTCAAATACTATAATTGGTGGTATTATTGGTTATTATTGTAATAATATATCAAAATCATATAATTATATAAATATAAATAATATATCATCAGATATTCTTAATATGTATCCATCTCCAACAAAATTTAAAGCATTTGTTGGAGATTGGAAAACAGGTATAACTAGTGCTAATTTTAAATCTACTAATAAACTGAGTAAATTATATTATAATACTGAAGTCAGTAAAACTGGTTATAATAGTGGTCTATTTTCAGATACTGAAAATACAACAATCGTTAAATCTTATAAATATAGTGATACATGTAATGTATATGATACATCTACTAATACCACAGTTATGAATTATTATAATGTAGCTCACGCAATAGCATGCAGAACATTTTCAGTTCAAGTTACTAAATCAGGTTCAGTAACATATAGAGAAATAATTTATCTTAATGATATTTATAAACGAGCTCATACATTAGAACCTATTAAATTTATATTAATGTGGGATCTTGGCGATTTTAATCCATATGATGAAAGCACATTAAATTTCCCAATATTTGTATTAGTTACTGGAACCACATATACATTTCCTGATGCAGATATCTATTCATATCTTAATCCTACGTTAGAGAGATATGACTTAGAAAATAATAATAAATGGCTTGCAGAATCACAACAAACATTAAATGATGTATCCGGGATTTATCATCCTGGTGATACTGTTACTGTTAGTACTGATTTTGTTATATGGACTGGATCTGTTGATAAAACTAAAGTTATATCGTATAAAAAAGATAGCAGTACTGTAGTTGATGTCACAAATGTTGTTTATAAAAATAGTTCATCCACAGTTAGATCTATGGCTGATTACAAATATAAAAAAAATAGTAGTACTGTAGTATAAATATATACTGTAGTATTAACAAGTAAATATAATTTATAAAGGAGGATATATCATGTTAATTATAAATGATACTCAAATTCAAGAAGAAGGAGAGATATATGAAAGACCATATATAACACGTGGTATAAAAAGAAATTGTATCGAAATAACAATAGGTAAACAAGATAATGTTACATACGATACTCTTGTAAATACATTTTCTGATGGTGCAAGTATTATAAGACGTCTTAAAGAAAAAAGAATCGAAAAACAACTTGTATCTGAAGCCACTGAAACTGAAGAAGCAGTATATCAAGAAGTTGAAGTTGAATATGATCAAGATTATCCATTAACAGATTTTGTTGTAGCAGGTGATATTATTGACAAACGTGATGGTACATTTGTTGTATATATGGGAGTTAAAACAGAGACTGAAATACTCGAGGAACAAAACGCTGAGCTTATGTTAACGCTTGTCGGAGGTGAAGAATAATGTATTACAATATGATACGAAAATATTATCTTGAAGGTTATGGTTATCCAAAGAAGTATTACACTGATGTTGATTTAGATAAGTTTGTAGTAAAAGGTATGATAACTCAACAACAGTCTGATGAGTTAAAAGCAGAAAAAGGAAGTGTTGAATAATGGCTGAAAATGTTGAAAAAACTGTGGAATTTCAAATTGAAGATATGAATACGGTAATAAATTTACTAAACGACATAAGTGTTCGTGGGATAGATTGTATTAAATTTGCAAATGTTCTACATATTTTACAAAGCAAAGGTACTATTAAGTAAGACACCAAGGAGGGCTAATGGAAGTAATATCAGAATTACAAAATATAGATTTGACTTCGTGGATTATTGTTGGTTTTATGATAATGACAATCATTGTAACATTCTATGAGGTCATATGTAAAGTATGTGCCATTTTCAATAAACCAATAGGAGCAATGAAACAACGAAAGGCTGACCACGAATTGTTAGTTGAGACAGTTCAGGATTTAAAGCAATTACACGAAAAGCACGAAGAAGATACTCAGCAATCAATTAAGCATGATAAGATTATCAAGGAAGAACTTTCGATGCTTACCAATACTGTCAATAGTATTGCTACTAATCTTGAAGATATGGAGCGAAAAAACAACGAGACCAAAGTTAAGGAATTGAAAGACACTCTTATCAATTATTATAATAAGTATCGTGTGGTTGGTGAATGGTCTGAGTTGGAAAAAGAAGCATTTTGGGAATTGTTTGAAGACTACGAAGCCAGAGGAGGCAACGGGTTTATACATTCAATTGTTGAGCCTGTTATGAGAGAGTTAAAGGTAGTTGACTAAATTTTATAGAGTCTGCTAAATTAAGCAGGCTCTATTTTTTTTAATAGAATGGTGAAATTGGAGGTAATAATATCAAGTATGTACGGTTTCATTTACATAACGACAAATCATATAAATAACAAAAAATATATAGGTCAAAAGAAATATGATAAGTATGACCATTGGAAAACTTATCTTGGTAGTGGAATCTTATTGTCAAGAGCAATTAATAAATATGGCAGAGAAAATTTTTCAAAAGAAATCATAGAAGAATGCGAAACAAGAGATAAGCTAAATGCACGAGAAAAATATTGGATTTTTTATCATGATGCCGTAAACTCTGATAAGTTTTATAATCTTGCTTCTGGTGGTGACGGTGGTAGAACATGCTATGGAGAAACACATCATGCCTCAAAGAAAGTCTACCAGTATGATAAAGACGGAAATTTTCTTAGAGAATGGGATAATGCACAAAGAGCTTCTGAGGAATTGGGCATTTGTGTGTCCGATATTCATGTTGTTTGCAGAAATAATAATGGTGTTAAGCAGGCAGGAGGATATATCTGGTCTTATATCCCATATACTCAAGTTGATAGATACGCAAGAGAAGGGATGAACAAACATAAACTTTTACAGTTAGATTCCAATTTTAAAATTGTTTCATCTTTTAAAAATATATCGTATGTTGATAAAGAAAGTTTTGACAGAGAAAAAATTATCAATTGTTGTAATTTTAAAGCAATTACACATAAAGGTTTTCATTGGATGTATGAAGAAATGTATGACGATAAACATATCTCAATGATACTTGCTATGAAGAATAAGAAACCAAAAGATGTAACATCTAAGATAGTTTATCAATTAGATGCCAATAAAAATATCGTACATACATATAAAAACTCAAAAGAAGCTTCAGATATAACCGGTATTAAAAAAGGTACTATTCAAGCTTATTGTAAAAGAAATGTAGCCAATCACGGATTTAATACAACAGGTTATTACTGGGTTTATGATGTAGCATAAAATCCAATAATCGTATATAACACAAACAACACTTGAGGTTGTTTTGAACGTGGAAACAAGATGTCGGTTCGCTTTCGGTGTCTTGTGGAGTTCTATGGAGGGTTGTGTGATAACCACATAGCGAATAGGTCTTAGACTGAAAGAAAACACACTATAATTTTAGGGTAGAGGAATTAAGTTTCCCCTACCCTATTTTTTTACGATTTTCAAGAATGCAGGGATTGAACCTGTTGTAATTGCCGACCAAATTCTTGATATTTTCTTTAGTTTAAAATAGTAATTTAAGTGATTTGTTTCGCCATTTTAGCTTACCCTAACGAGGGGCTTAGCTTACCCTAAAATTTACCCTAACGCACTACGTTTTAATACGTTTTAATAGGTCTAAATACGTCATTTACCCTAAAATCACGATGTGCTTAATACGCTTAGAAATGGCTTAATACCTTTACTTACGTCTTGGTATGTCTCATAAATCGTAAATAGTCTTATATTATATAATTTTTTCGTATAATTTTCAACTGTTTTTTACAGTTTTTTATTTAGGTTTTATGACCGATATATCAATTATTTTTTCATCACTGCTTATATATCCGTTTGTATAATGACACGTTTTTAAAATCCACGCAATATCGTCCAAAGTTACGTTTCTTCTGTTGTCAAGAAATATAATATTTTTAGCCATTTGAAGAATTTTAACCGCATCTCTGCCGTTTTTCGCATAACGTGCAATCATCTCAACCGCATTTTGTTCTATATTGATTTTTATTCTTTCAGCCGCACCGTAAATTATCTTTTCTATATTATCCCTTGTCAAAGGGTTAAAATAAATTTCGACACATCTTGAACGAACAGCCTCGGGAATTTCTTCCGGTTTTCTGGTTGTTGCACCGATAAGTCTGAAATCTGCAGGTATGCCGTTTTTGAATACATCGTGTATATACGTTGGGATTTTTTTGTTTTCTTCGCTGTAATATGCACTTTCAAACATAACCTTCCTGTCCTCAAGCACCTTTAACAGCTTGTTAATCTGGCAAGTCTGTAATTCGCCGATTTCGTCTATAAACAAAACTCCGCCGTGAGCCTTTGACACCGCTCCCTCTTTAACCTGCGGTACACCTGCAACGCCGTATGCGCCTGCACCTTGATATATCGGATCATGTACCGAGCCGATAAGCGGATCGGCAATGCTTCTTTCATCATATCGCATTATCGTTGCGTCTGTTTCGATAAACTTCGCATTTTTTGAAAACGGTGTGCCGTTACTTTTCTTTGCACATTCCAACGCCACCCTTGCCGCCGCCGTTTTGCCGACGCCCGCCGGTCCGTATATCAAAATATGCTGTGGGTCAGGACCGCAAAGTGCCGCTTTTATCGCTCTTATTCCGTCGTCCTGACCTATTATTTCATTCACGTTTTTAGGTCTTGCCGTTTCCGTCACAGGTTCAGATAAATGTATATGACGCATACAATTAAGGTGTTCAGCCTCTTTTTTTGAATTGTTTGCAAGGGTTTCACTGTCGCTTTTTTCATTCCTCAGCTTTGTGAAAAAATACATTCCTATAACAAGTGTAAAGAAAAACTGTGTTATCATTATTACACTATTCATATCTATTCCTCCGGACATTTCTTAATACTCTAACTATATTCTTTTCAGAGTAATTTTAATTATTCCAAAATGTCTATGGGAATATTTTTAGTCTTTAACGCAAACAACAGAGCTTTTTGCTCTGTTGTCTAAGTAATGCCTAATTCAAATCTTCTAAATTTCCGCCCATCAATTCGTATGCTTTTTCAAACTGATTGTCTGTTGTCACTTCAATCTTTGAAAAAACTTTTTCAATTTTCTTTTGAGTCGGTATGTCAAGGACTCCGTATGAAAGCAAATCATTTGCTTTTTGGAAGTCCTTTATCGCAGTTTTCAATTCATCGTCAAATACATCACTGTCCGTATTTCCGTTATAGAAATCCAACAGATAAAGTCTTTCCTTTGCGGCTTTAACATTATCGGACGAATTACCGTATGATTGTTTTGTTGTATAATCAAACGGCGTATACTTTGATGTATCTATTCCGTCTGTGGTATTTTCAACTTCAACATCAGGTGTAAGTCCGATATGGTTTATTTCCTTACCGTTTCTTGTCACATACTGACCTGTTGTAAGTTTAAAAACAGAACCGTTTGAAAGCGGATATGTATTTTGAATTACCGCCTTACCGAAAGTCTTTGTTCCGATAAGAGTACCGCCCTTTGAATCTTGAATTGCACTTGCAAGAATTTCAGACGCAGAAGCAGTATGCTCATTTACAAGTACCGCAAAGTCAAATTCAGGCTTATCAAGCTTTGATTCATATGTAACGTTATACTTTGTATCTCTGAATTTAACGTCGATTATCTTACCTTTTTTAACAATCTGCTGTGCAATCTCAACTGATGACGATACAAGACCGCCGCCGTTATTTCTCAAATCAAGAATTATCTTCTTAATATTCTTTTCACGCATCCAATCAAGTGCATCTGTAAATTCATCGGTAGTTGTCGAATTAAAGGTTGTAATTTGAATATAACCTATATTACCCTTCAATTCAGCCGAATTAACGGAATTTTCATGTACCGCAACACGCGTTGTTATAAATTCAAGTTCTTCCCCGTCACGCAACACGGAAACTCTGACGCTTGTATTTTCTTCGCCGATTATTTTGTTACGCACTTCGGATATGCTCCAGCCCGTAACGTCCTCGCCGTCAACCTTGCAAATCTTGTCGCCGATTTTAAGTCCTGCTTTTTCAGCCTTACTGTCCTCATTGAGAAAACCCACAATTTCAACATAACCGTCATCAGACATTTTCATTGATATACCGATACCGTAAAAATTCTGATTTAATTTATCCTGAAATGCCTTATACTCCTCCGGAGTGTAAAATTCACTGTAATCATCAAGGCTTTCAAGCATTGACTTTAACAACTGCACCAACAATGGGTCATTATTTTCAAGCAACTTTGAAAGACCCTGTTTCATTATTTCTTCTTCCGTAAGTGAATCGTCTATATATCTTTCGGCAACGTATTTTGCCATTTGTTCAAATGCACCGTATTCACCGCTGTATTTTGATTCTTCCGCTGTTTCTGTTCCAGCCGCAAAAACACTTCCCGACATAAGCAACATAACAACAGACAAAACAGCCGCTGTCAATTTCTTCTTCATATGCTCTACCTCTTACTTACCGTTATTTTCATATCGTTAAAATATTTTTCGCCCTGTACCGTAAGTGTATAAACAAGCTCGATAGTTCCGCCGTTCTCGTCAAGTTTTGATACTATTCTTTGCGTTTCAATCTCCATCGGCACTGTGCCGTAAGGCAAATGATACAAAAACTCTTTCTTTGTATCAACCTTATACGTCATTGACGAATTTACACTTCCCGTACGTTTTATAAGTATCTCGTTGCCGTCTATTTTTATCATAGACGAAATTTTATCTCCGTCATTTTCTGTTTTGTACGTTATATACTGCTTACCGTTTTTTTCGGTGTAATTTCCGTAAGCCGTTTCTTCTATTGTGTCGGTTTCCGAATCAATCGTCTGTCTGTTGCTGACCGTTATACGATATTCGTTATCAGTATTTTTCAATGTCAATCTTATTCACCTGTCCGTTAATTTCTCTTTCAAGGAAAATTCCGCCAAGCTCCTCAAAGCTTGATATATCATCGCTTACATAATATCTGTATTGATTTTCGTCACACTTGCCGTCATGCAAAAGGTTTTCTTTTGTAAGTTTCTTTTTTAAATACTTTGCAACCTCTGCGCCCGAATTTATAAGTGTAACGTCATCACCCATATATTCTCTTATAACCTTTTCAATCAAAGGATAATGCGTACAGCCCAAAATAAGTGTATCAACACCTTGATTTCTTATTTCTTCAAGATATTCCGCCACGATAATTCTCGTAACCTCCGTATCGAAATATCCGTTTTCAACAAGCGGTACAAACATAGGGCAAGCCTTTGCAAAAGTCTGCATCTCGCTGTCATATGCCTTTATCTGCTTTTCGTATTCACCGCTTTTGATTGTTCCCGCCGTACCTATAACGCCGATTTTCTTGTTCTTTGTCGCTCTTACCGCCGCATAAACAGCCGCGTCAATTACGCCGATAATCGGCACGTCAAATTCGTCCTTAATCGCAGGCAATGCCGCAGAACTTGCAGTTCCGCAAGCGATAACTATAATTTTCACATCAAATGTGTTAAGAAAACGTATGTCACCTCTTGTATATTTAAGCAACGTTTCTTTTGAACGCGAGCCGTAAGGAACTCTGCCCGTATCACCAAAATATATAATGTCCTCTTTCGGTAACTCATTTATTATCTGCTTTACGGCAGTAAGTCCTCCAAGTCCTGAATCAAAAACACCTATACATTTGTTATCCATTATTTTACTCTCTTTTCCGCAAGCTCGATAAGTTTGTCTAAAAGCTCGCTGTATTCTATACCGACAGCACCCCATAGTTTCGGATACATACTTATGTTTGTAAATCCCGGAAGTGTGTTGATTTCATTTAATACAACACTTCCGTCACTGTGCTTAACAAAAAAGTCAACTCTTGAAAGTCCGCTGCCGTCAAGTGCCTTAAACGCTCTTACGGCATACTCTCTGATTTGCTCGATTGTTTCCTTAGGCAGATCGGCAGGAATTTGAAGTTCTGTTGAGTTGTCGTTGTACTTTGCGTCAAAGTCATAAAATTCAACAGTCGGCATAATTTCACCTACTGTTGCGGCTTTTACGTCCTCATTACCAAGTACGGCACATTCAACCTCATGACCGTCGATATTTTCTTCTACAAGTATTTTTCTGTCAAACTGTGCGGCATTTTCAAGTGCGGCTTTTAATTCTTTTCTGTCGTGAGCCTTACCCACTCCGACAGACGAACCTGTTCTTGCAGGCTTAACAAAGCAAGGATAACCAAGCTTGTTTTCGATTTCATCCATCTTATCTTCAAAGTTGTCTGTTTTATTTACAACAACCCAATCAGCCTGCGGAATATCTGCACTTGCAAACACGATTTTTGATGAAGTCTTATCCATACCGTTTGCAGACGCCATTACGCCCATACCGACATAAGGTATTCCCGAAAGTTCAAAAAGACCTTGAATTGTTCCGTCCTCGCCGAACTCACCGTGAAGTACAGGGAAAATAACGTCAGGATGAATTTTCGTAACCTTATCGCCGTCAAAAACAAGTATAGCCTTATCCTCTGCATCAGGAGAAAGAATTGCCTTCTTCTTGTTTTCCGTATCCTGTTCCCATTCTCCGCTTTCAATCTTTGCATAGTCACCTGTGTACAGATACCATGCACCGTTTTTTGTAATTCCTATTGTTGAAATATTGTATTTATCTTTATTAAGGTTATTTAAAACCGATGTAACCGATTTTCTTGAAATTTCGTGTTCCGGTGACTGTCCGCCGAAAATAACACACAATTCTAACATTATGTAATCACTCCTAAAACTTTATATAATATTATAATACCTTTTTCGTCACTAAATTGCAAGTGTATTTATTAAAAGTTTATCTTTTTCTCAACTTTTCGAGTACATTTTCAAAATACTCCGGTATATCACTTGTAAATTCCATCATTTCGCCTGTCCGCGGGTGTACAAAACCAATCGTTTTTGCGTGAAGCAACTGACCGTTTAAATTGAACTTTTCTTTTTTAATTCCGTAAAGCGGGTCGCCTACTATGCTGTGACCGATTGACGCCATATGCACTCTTATCTGATGTGTTCTGCCTGTTTCAAGGATACATTCGACAAGTGTATATTGTCCGAACCGTTCAAGTACGTTAAAATGCGTAACCGCCTCACGTCCGTCGAATACAACAGCCATTTTCTTTCTGTCAGACGGATTTCTGCCGATAGGCTTATTTATTGTGCCGCTGTCCTCTTTTATATTGCCGTTTACAAGTGCAACATATTTACGCATCGCTTTGCGTTCTTTAAGCTGTTCCGACAACTTCAAATGTGCCTCATTATTTTTTGCGACTATCAAAAGTCCCGACGTGTCCTTATCAATTCTATGCACAATCCCTGGACGGATCACACCGTTAATTGCCGAAAGTTCGTCACCGCAATGGTAGACAAGACCGTTTACAAGCGTACCGCTCTCGTTACCCGGTGCAGGGTGAACGCAAAGTCCCTGCGGTTTGTTCACAACAATAACATCACTGTCCTCATATACGATATTAAGCGGTATATTTTCAGGCTCAATAGAAAGTTCTTCGGGTTCGGGTACATTTATCGTTATTTCCTCCGTACCCAAAATCTTATATTTCTTTAAAAGCTGTTTTTCTCCGCAAAGCACAAAACCGTCCTCGCATAATTTTGCCGCATAACTTCTCGAAATATTCGAATTGTCTGCAATGAATTTATCAAGTCTTTCGCCTTTGTTTTTCTCTGCCGCATTAATTTTTAACGTCTGCATTTTTATCCTCTTTATCAAACCAAATAAAATAAACCACAAGCAATATCGCACCGACTGTTATACCTATATCGGCAATATTGAATACCGGAAAGTTTATAAATGACGTCTGTATATAGTCAATAACAAAACCTCTGAAAATTCTGTCTATTGCATTGCCGAATGCACCCGCAAACATCATTGTAATCGATGTACACAAAAGCGGATGTGTCGGCTTTTTCTTTATCCAGTATATTACCGCACAGATACAAAATGCAACCGAAATAATACTCAAAAGCGAGAGTTTTCCCGAAAGTAATGAAAATGCCGCGCCCTTATTTTGAATATATGTTATATCAAATAAATTCAGTATCGAAAATGCGGTATCGCCTACATTCATACCCGAAACAACCAAGTATTTTACCGCTTGATCGGCTATAATTATAAGCACCGCAATAATAAGCCAAAGCATATATAATCTCCTTATTTTGTAATATAATCGAATGCAGCGAATATTTCGGTCTTTGAAACATCAGTCGTCTGCATAACCTCGCCGACTTTTGTCGGCAAAACAAATTTTAATTTACCTGCAATTTTCTTTTTGTCCTTCTGCATATAGCCGTAAACAACCTCTTTTTCAGGCAAATCAACGCGAATTTTAAAACCGTACATATCAAGTACGTTCTCAATACGATTTAATGTACTTTCATCAATCATATTTCGTTTATACGCAATATACGATGCACCGACCATACCGATTCCGACACACTCACCGTGAGTCATCTTAAAATCATATGCCGATTCGACCGCGTGACCGATTGTATGACCGAAATTGAGAATTGCACGAAGTCCGTTTTCTTTTTCGTCCTGCTCAACAACGTCAGCCTTAATCGAACAATTTATCTTATCCATCTTTATAAGCGTTTCATTGTCAAGTGTTTTTATCTTGTCGCTGTTTTTCTCGATATAATCAAAGAACTCGCTGTCTCTTATAATTCCGTGCTTGATAACCTCTCCCATACCCGAAACGAATTGTTCGTTCGGAAGTGATTTCAAAGTTGCCACATTTATGTACACAAGTTTCGGCTGATGAAAAGCACCTAAAATATTCTTGCTTTCCATAAAGTCAATACCTGTTTTTCCGCCGACAGAGCTGTCCGACTGTGAAAGTAGTGTTGTAGGCACTTGCACAAAATCAATACCGCGCATAAATATTGCCGCGGCAAATCCTGCCATATCTCCTACCACGCCGCCGCCAAGTGCAACAATCATACTTTTTCTGTCCATTTCGTGTTCGATACACGCACCGCATATGCCGAGTATTGTATCCATACCCTTGTTTTCTTCACCTGCCGTAAATGCGTATATTTTTGAATCGTAGCCGTTTTTTATAAGTAAATCGTTTACTTCGTCGGCATATAGTTTTTCTACGTTACTGTCCGTTACAACAAGTAATTTTTTCGGTGCATTTATATCCGACATTGCTTTTGCAAAGCCGTTAAAGCTATCCGAAAAAAGTATATCGTATGATTTTTTTCCTAAATCAACAAATAATTTTTCCATATTCAATATTCCTTTTAGTGTCCCTGTTTTTAGTGTCCCCTTATAATGAAAGTGACGGTATCGCATTAAGCGTCATATCCGCAAAATTCTTTTCAAGATAACCGTAATATCCCGCACAGGCTATCATTACTGCATTATCCGTACAAAGTATAGGCTCCGGATATACAACTTTTATGCCCTTTTCGCCTGCAAGTTTTGTCATTTTTTCACGCAACGCACTGTTTGACGCAACACCGCCTGCAAGTGCGATAATCTTGCTGTTTTTCTGTTCTGCCGCCTCTATCGTGTGTTCACACAAAACGTCCGTAACCGCATCCTGAAAGCTTGCGGCAATGTCGGCTTTATTATATTCTTCACCGTTTTGTTCAAGTTTGTGAAGATAATTTATGACCGCTGTTTTAACACCGCTGAATGAGAAATCAAGCGAATTTTTATCCATTCTCACGCGTGGGAAATCAACCGCTTTCGGATTACCCTCTTTGGCAAGTTTATCAATAAGCGGACCGCCCGGATAACCCAAACCAAGCACACGAGCTATTTTGTCAAACGCCTCACCTGCCGCATCGTCACGTGTTCTGCCCATTATTTCAAGATGCGTGTAATCCTCAACGCTCACAATATGACTGTGTCCGCCTGACGCAACAAGACATACAAACGGCGGTTCTAAATCTTTGTGTGCCACAAAATTAGCCATTATGTGTCCCTTTATGTGATGTACCGGCACAAGCGGTTTGTTAAGTGCAAACGCAAGTGCTTTTGCCGTTGATACTCCGACAAGCAACGCACCGACAAGACCCGGACCGTATGTAACCGCAATCGCGTCAATATCGTCAAATGTTACGTTTGCCTCCTCCAATGCCCCGTCTATAACCGCGTCAATCGTTTCAATGTGTCGTCTTGACGCAACCTCCGGTACAACACCGCCGAATTTTTTATGCAATGCTATCTGCGTATTTATTACGTTAGACAAAACCTCTCTGCCGTCTTTTACGACAGCTGCCGCAGTTTCGTCACATGAACTTTCAATTCCAAGTATAAGCACGTTATCACTCCTCACACGGTTCAAAGCTTTTCGTCATTATCCAAGCGTCCTCACCGTTATCACTGTAATATCTTTTTCTCTCGCCTATTATATCAAAACCGTATTTTTTGTAAAGCCCTTGTGCCGCTATATTACTTTTGCGGACTTCAAGAGTTAAAAGCTCCAGCTTTAATGTAACGGCTGTTTTTATCATTTCACTGATAAGCATACTGCCTATTCCGTTTTTTCTGTATTCGGGAAGTACCGCGACATTTGTTATATCACCCTCACCCGACACGTTCCAAAACCCTGCATAGCCGATACACTTACCGTTATCCTTTGCGACAAAATACACCGCAAGTTTGTTTTGCATTTCGTCGCGAAAAGATTTTTCCGACCACGGAACTGCAAAGCACTTTTTTTCAAGCTCCGCAATTTCCGAAACGTCATCATCTGTCATTCGTGTTATCGTAATATTTTTCATATCACTTTTTACTTTGCATATCTGCGATTTTTTCCGCAACGTCTACAAGCGCGTCATAAATCTCTTGTGCAACTTCTTCATATTCTTCAAGGTCACCGCCGTAAGGATCGGATATGTCACCGCTTGAACCTGCATATTCAAGTAATGTGTATACCTTGCCTTTTGCCAAAGGCTCAAGTATTTGCTTGTGTCCCTCTGTCATTGTTAGGATTAAATCGCATTGCTTTATAAGGTCCTCCGTTACAGGCTGTGTTCTGTGGCCTGATAAGTCTATGCCGTATTTCATAAGTGCTTTAATCGCATTTTCACTTGCACCTTGACCGTCCTCGGCAAATATTCCGGCTGATTCGATAAATACATCAAGGTCGTTTTCAACAGCGATTTTGTCCATTATCGCTGCCGCCATCGCACTTCGGCACGTGTTGCCTGTACATACAAATAATATATTCATAAATTTCGTATCTCCTTTCGTATTTTGGTATGCCACCACACTTGTTCGGGCAATCGATGATTGCCTCTACGTATCTCGCTTTGCCACCACTCCGTCACTATCGTGACACCTCTCCTCAAGGAGAGGCTTTTTGGTATTCGCTGACTTTCACAAGGCTCCCATTGAGGGGAACTGTCAACAACGTCGACTGTGGGGTGTTTCTTGCGGGCAACCGATGATCGCCCCTACATATTGTACCGCCATGCCACCACTCCGTCACTTCGTGACACCTCTCCTCAAGGAGAGGCTTTTGGGTATTCGCTAATTTCCGCAAGGCTCCCATTGAGGGGAGCTGTCGACAACGTCGACTGTGGGGTGTTTCTTGCGGGCGACCAATGATCGCCCCTACTAATTGTACCGCCCCAAGCAAAAGTGGTGCTGTGGGCGATTTTTCGGTTTTAGACGTGGATTACTCTCTGAGCCGCCGCTTTATACAATCTGTTTTTCACTGCAAGTCCGTAGCCGTCTTTTTCGGAAAATTCGGCAAATACCACTTCAACGCCAAGTTCATCAAATTCACGCAATGCCGCAAACAAGTTTTTTGCATACTCTTTATTTGTACTTCCTGCCGAAAGCATCACTGCTTTATCATACACTGCACCGTACATTGTAAGCACTCCCGTTACTTTCCCCTCAGTCTGTTCAAGAAGTTCCTTTATCTTACTCTGCACCGCGTCTTTTTCACCCTCAACAACGGTTACTTCCGCATTAGGCGCATAATGTTTATACTTCATACCCGGACATTTCGGCACTTCATCTGCCGCAATGGAATGTAATATATTTTTATCTATTTCAACGTCAAGACCTATGCCTTTCAAATCGTCATACGTCACGCCGCCCGGTCTTAATATAACCGGCTTTTCACCTGTAAAATCAACGATTGTCGACTCCACACCCACATTACATTCGCCACCGTCAATTATAGCGTCAATTCTTCCCGTCATATCCTTTACAACGTGCTTTGCCTTTGTCGGACTCGGTTTTCCCGAAAGATTTGCACTCGGTGCGGCAATCGGAACACCTGCCGCTTTTATAAGTTTCTGAGCCGTTTCATGTAACGGAAAACGTATTGCAACAGTATTAAGTCCTGCCGTAACATCATTGGGTACAACCGATTTTTTCTTTAAAATAATTGTCACGGGTCCCGGCATAAAATTATCTATAACTTTCTTTGCACTTTCCGGTATTTCCTCCGCAATATCTTTTATCTGCCCTTTATCGCATATATGCACTATAAGCGGATTATCGGATGGTCTGCCCTTTGCGGCATAAATTTTCTTAGCTGCGTCCGAATCAAAAGCTGACGCACCCAAACCGTAAACTGTTTCAGTCGGAAATGCGACCAGTCCGCCGTTTCTCAATATTTCGCCAGCCTCGGCAATTTCGTTATCATCTGTATGAAATAATTTCGTATCCATTATTTTCTTAACCTCTGTCAATCTTGATATTCTTCAAGCATTGTATGCTTTAAATTCCACAATTTCTCCGACAAATCAACGTAATAAGTATGAGGATTTTCAAATCTCTTAACCTCGTCCCAAAGTCCGTCAATCTCCATTTTACAATATTCGCGAAGTACATTAAGGTCGGGACATTCATACACGCACTTACCCTTTTCAAATATAGGTTTTAGCAATTCTCGTGAATAAAAGTCCGTAACAGTTTTCTTCTTCCACGTATGTTCGGGATCAAATATTGTGTACGGTTTGTTGTTATCGATAGTTTCACCGTGCATTGTAATAACGTCCGCAATCGCACGGCTGTCGCTCTTTGAATATAATCTATGCACCTGTTTAAATCCCGGTGTTGTAATCTTTACAACATTTTCACTAATCTTAATCTTCGGAATAATATTTTCGTCATTATCTTCAACCGCCACAAGTTTATACACACCGCCGAATACAGGCTCTGACTTAGACGTTATAAGTCTTTCACCCACACCGAACATATCAATCTTAGCACCCTGCAAAAGCATATCACGAATTATATACTCGTCAAGTGAATTTGACGCAACTATCTGACAATCCGGATAACCTGCGTCGTCAAGCATTTTACGGCACTTTTTAGACAAATACGTTATATCGCCCGAATCAATTCTTACACCCTTAGGTCTTGCTCCCATGGGTTTTAATACTTCATCAAAAACCTTAATTGCGTTCGGTATACCCGATTTCAGCACATTATAAGTATCAACAAGCAAAGTACAGCCTGTCGGATAATTCTTCGCATACGCATAAAACGCCTCATATTCACTGTCAAAAAGCTGTACCCAACTATGTGCCATTGTTCCAAGTGCCGGCACTCCGTAAAGTTCATCGGAAATAGTACAAGCCGTACCTGCAACACCGCCTATATACGCGGCTCTTGCACCGATAGTTGCGGCACTGTAACCCTGAGCGCGTCTTGAGCCGAACTCCATAACAGCTCTGCCCTGTGCGGCTCTTACAATTCTGTTTGCCTTAGTCGCAATAAGGCTCTGGTGGTTTATCGTAAGCAAAATCATCGTTTCGACAAACTGCGCCTGTATTACAGGACCTCTTACCGTAATAATCGGCTCGCCAGGAAATATCGGTGTACCGTCAGGCACTGCCCATACGTCACATTCAAACTTAAAATTCTCCAAATATTTAAGAAATTCCTCTTTAAAAATTCCTTTACTCCGAAGATATTCAATATCTTCCGCTGTAAAGTTAATCTCTTTTATATATTCAATAATCTGCTCAACGCCCGCCATTATGGCAAAACCGCCGTCTTCGGGAACTCGTCTGAAAAACATATCGAAATATGCAATTTTATCCTTATATCCCTCGGCAAAAAAGCCATTCATCATTGTAAACTCATAAAAATCCGTGAGCATTGTCAAATTCATTTCATTTTTCATATATGTTACCTCTGTATTTACTCCGCTTTTATTCTTACTGCCGCACGCACTCCATCTATATTATCTACGTTTGTATGAAGAATAAACCCGTCATTCTTCATATATCTCTGCATTTTGTCATTATAGCCGTATGGGCATAAAATCCAATACGAACCGCGTACATCTATCGTTTTCATCATATCAAGTGTCGGAATATAAACCATATCATCAACGTAATACTTATACGCACTTTCCGAAAGGTCTGCAACCTCACTTCTTGTAGCACTCCAATAATGAGTATGATCACCGCTCACCGCAAGTCCTCTGTCGTTATAAGTAAGCATAACTTCGTTTTCCTTCGGCTCAATTCTTGCAAGTTCGTCCATTGTGAACTCGCTTATAAAGTCGGAATTAAGCCACTGTCTTAAATCGCTTGTTTCCCACATATTATTTTCGTCATCAAAAATTCTTTCGGTAACGCAATCCTTGGTAACAATAACCTTACTGCCGTCATCATATTCCTGCATTACTTCCCACTTAAGCGGCTGACCGTTATATGTTCCGAATTCAATAGTTTCCTTAGGCGGCTCAATCTGCAATACTCCTACCGCAACGGCAAGTGCCGCTATCGATGCAATCCTGTTACGCAGCTGCATATTTACTATTCCTAAAATAATTACCGCAAAAAGCACGTCCATACAATTTGCAAAAAGGAACATATGTTTCATAATATCCGCCTCACCGTTTCCGACAATCGGAAGACACATATTAATCCACAATCCGACTATAAGCACATACATTGCCATAATCATATACAACCTTTTTTCATCGGTTTCTTTATGATTTTTAACAAGATATATGTGTACAAATATAACATACAACGTCATTATAATCGCCATTGCAAACACGATATACGGATTATACAAAAACTTTGTCGCCACTCGCAGGTTACTCCACAAACTGAAACGGTTTGAATACTGCATTAGTACCGTTTCTGAATTACCCGAATTAAGCGGTCTCAAGCATGACGCGTTTTCTATCGAAAAAGCGATTTTCTTTACGAACCTTACAGGGTGTCTTAAATAGAAAAACACAATATTCGCTTTTGATATTCTGTCGTAAAAATCGTGCTGAAATTCGTCTGTTGTTATATCAATCGGATATTCACCGTCACCCATATAAGCATGAGTATTAACAAGCGGTAAATACTTTTCGTCAATACCTAGCTGTTTTAAATCCTTTTCGGGCGTTTCACTTTCCTTGACCGCACCGAAAAATACCGACTGATACGTTGTATCATAGTGCATCCATGACGGAATACTCATATACAAATTCGTTATACAAACCGCCGCCAAAATAACGCATATAAGCACGCCGATTCTGTAAAGCTTGCCCTTACGCAAATACGCAAAAGAAAGTGCAAGCACCGAAACTATAACCGAATACGGCACATTCGCAAGTTTTGAACCTGCGAAAAAGTACAGTGCCACAAAAAAGCAAGCTATTTTCGGTATAGTCGGTCGTTTGTATATCAAAAGCCCCAACGCAATAAGTATCATAAGCGACACGTATTGCAGCGGTTCTCCGTACAGCGAATTGAAGTACAGCAAATACCCCGCGTCACAAAATATAAATATAAATATCAGAAATACAGCTATCTGCATTTTTCTCGGTTCATCCGCAAAAAACGTAAATATTCCCCATGCCGCCGTTGACAGCATAAGTATGTATATAAATGCCAAATACGCAATATTGTATGTTGTTTCATCACGCGAAGTTATTTTGTTTGCGACAAAGTTCATAACCTTAGACGCTTTTATGATTATAAACTGCGGTGATGAATATATATCTTCTTCGTTGTTAGACTCACAAAGATACGTTATCTTGTCCCAAAATTCCGCGCCCTCGACTTTCATCTTATAATCCTGTTTGAACAGATAATAATAATTGCTGTCATTTTCATATTCCATATTATTTACAAGCAGTACTCTCCTGAAATCGCCGTTATCGGAAAGTCCGATATTATCACCCATATAAAGTACAGAAAAAGAAAGTATAAAAACTATAATCGCACCAATAAGCGGAAATATTCTCTTGTTGTTTTTCAATAATTCCATCTGAATCTCCTTATTTGCTTTTATAGCAAAATAGGCGGAAAATACCCTTTCCGCCTACAAAATTCTATTAAAATGAATGAGTGTTCTTTCTGCTGTAGCCGCCTGAACGCTTTGAATCGTTATTACGTCTTAATGTCTGCATTTTTTCATCACTGTCCTGTTTGAACTTTGAAAGTTTATCTTCAAACGACAAACTGTCCGATGATGACGCACTCCAATCTATATCAGCAGGACGTATAGGACCTTTGTTCTCTTGTCTGTGTCTTGGAGCTCTTTCCTTTTTTTCTTCTGCCTGTTTCATTGAAAGACTGATTTTTCCCGACTCATCAATTTTGATGACCTTTACTTTTACAGTATCGCCTTTCTTTACGCAGTCATTTATATCCTTAACATATCTTGAAGAAAGTTCGGATATGTGAACAAGACCGGACTGTTTATTTCCGATATCCACGAATGCACCGAACGGCATTACACTTACAACCTTGCCCTCTAATATACTACCTACTGAAACCATATTATTTTGTTTTTCCTCTCTGTTTATTGTTGTTCACCTGATACGTCCACAAAAACCTTAGCGTTGCTCTTTATTAAACCAAGTTTTTCGCTCGCCATTTTTTCTATGTACTCATCGGTATTAACTTTGCCTTTTAATTCTTCAATTTCCTTCTGACGTTCCTGTTCGTATTCGATTTGGTTTGTCAGCTTTGCAACTTCCGCTTTACTTGCATTTATCTGCGGAATTTGCATAAGACCTTTAAATATCATTCCGCCTACCAAAAATACAAGTAATGCTATTTTTAGTCCCTTTTGATGTTCCTTTACAAAATTTATTATTAAGTTTTTGTATTCATTCATCATGGGTATCATGACCTTTCCGTCGTTTATTTTTTATAACTCCAATTATAGGCACTATTAAAATTTTATACAAAAACTTCGGCGGTGTCAAGAGTATTTTGAAAATAAACTTAGTAAATTTCAAAATATTTTCAAATATAAACAAAAAAAGCTTTAAAATCCATTTACTAAACAGCAAAAAGTAGAAAACAGTGCCTAAAATTATCCCAAGCGGTTCGTAAAATCTAAATATTCCGCTGTTGAAATTCCACGCCGCCGCACTTATGACAAATGCCGCAAATATCCAAAACAATATATCGCTTGCAGAAACTATTACCGCAGACGGATTTAAAACCATTCGCATTGCCCTGAGCATATCAAATACAACCGCCAGCGCACCGCCGCATATAATCATCGCAAGAAATACATATACTTCTCGGCTTATCATTTGAACAGACCCGCAAAAAATCCGTCCTTGCCTTTGTTTACATACTGTATCGAATGTATCTCGCCTTTAACGTCAAGCATTCCCGTATCGGTATTAAGCTGATTTATACTTAGATTTTTACCTTTTATACAAAGTCCGCCCATACTTGTTTTCAGCATAACCTGACTGTCCGAAAATTCAGATACGTCATTCACTCCGGAAAGCGACATTTTAGACCTGTTCACAAGCGATATTGAGTGTTCCTTTTCCGCAAAGCTTTCAGAAATACTTTTTTCGATTTTAGACATTTGAGCCATTTAAACCGCCTCCATATATTTAATCTGATTTTAGTTTCTGACTAAATATATGTCCCTCGTTTTTAATTTATGACAACGGCTTGTAAAGTGATGACGCGTCATTTTTCAAAACGTGTTCGGCTATCGCCATAACCTGTACTTTTATAATTCTTTCGCCCATCTTGATTTCGATAATATCATTTTCCTTGACATCATATGATGCCTTTACCACTCTGCCGTTTACGGTTATTCTGCCTTGGTCGCAAGCCTCGTTTGCAACCGAACGTCTTTTTATAAGTCGTGTAACCTTTAAATATTTATCTATTCTCATATATTATTCTCCCTTTTTTATTAAATTCAGAAAATTCTAATTACCTTTTGAAAAACAAAACAGGAGTACCGCATATGCGACACCCCTGTAATAAAATCATAAAACCGCTTAAATTAGTTGTTTACAACGTCCTTAAGAGCCTTACCTGCCTTGAATGCAGGAACCTTTGATGCAGCGATTTGAATAGCTTCGCCTGTACGAGGGTTCTTACCTGTTCTTGCTTCTCTGTTTCTTACTTCAAATGTACCAAAACCAACAAGTTGTACTTTATCACCTGCACATAGAGCGTCTGTAATAGCTGCTGTTACAGCTGCAACTGCCTTTTCAGCGTCCTTCTTTGATAGTTCAGCCTTTTGAGCTACTGCTGCTACAAGTTCTGTTTTGTTCATGATTTTTCCTCCTAAAATTTTCAAAAGTTTCATTCAGCCGTTTTTCATAATTTTGTTAATCGGCTGTTCATTGACTAATTCTATTACATTTTTTCAGTTCTGTCAATAGCTTTGCACCATTTTAAGCCAATTTCACCTATTTTTTTTCGCAGATTTATGCCTTTTTTACAAATTCCCATAATTCATCAAGCTCTTTTGCCGAAAGTTCTGCCATATCCTTACCGTCCGAAACTGCTTTTTCTTCCATTTCCTTGAAACGATTTACGAATTTATCAGATGCTTTTGTAAGTGCAATTTCAGGTGTAACCTTCAAATGACGTCCCAAATTCACTACCGCAAACAACAAATCGCCGTATTCTTCTTCGATTTCATCAGCATTACCGTTTTTAACCGCCTCTTTAACTTCCGCCGTTTCTTCCGCAATCTTATCATATATCGGTTCTGTTTCTTCCCAATCAAAACCTACACTGCCGGCTTTTTTCTGTATTTTTTCACTTCTCATAAGTGCCGGAAGATAGTGCGGTACGTCCTCAAGCATCGCCGTATATGAATCAAGATTTTTCTCTTTTTTCTTGTTCTTCTCCCACTGTCCAAGTGCTTCTTCTGCCGATACCGCATTATCCTTGCCGAAAACGTGAGTATGACGTGTAATAAGCTTTGTACAGATTTCGTTTACCACATCATCAAAGTCAAATGCTCCTCTTTCTTCCGCAATTCTTGCGTGGAACACAACCTGCAAAAGCACATCACCGAGTTCATTTGCGAATGCGTGGTCGTCACCGCTGTCAAGCGCGTCAATCGCCTCGTAACATTCCTCTATCATACTTTTCTTTATGCTCTGATGTGTCTGTACCTTATCCCACGGACAACCGTTTTCGCCCCTTAGCTGTACCATTATATCGCGTAAATCATCAATAGAATATTTTTTCATAAGTAACAAATCCCTTTCATATTTTCTTCAATCTCTTGTATTATATCACCCCGCATTATTTTTTACAAGTCTATCCTTTAAGTATTTTTCGTACTTCTTTAACCGATATTGCATTTGTAAGAAACAGCATAAGCACATACGCACTCATACCGATACCGCACATTACGGCAAGATATACGAATCCGTCCCCCAATATCGCCGAAATATAGTTCGATGAAATGTACATAACACCGAACATAAGCACCGTCGCTATTGCGGGCTTTATAATTATTGCCGTAATATTCAATTTTAAACTCAAACATTTACGAATTGCAATTAAATTTAATATCATTACAAGAATATATGCTGCATTTGAGCTTATCGCAGAACCATATATATTAATTTCGGGCATAGCTATAAGATACCAACTCATTGAAAGCTTTACCGCACTTCCGCAAAGTGCCGTAAAAAACGGCAGCATTATTTTCCCTGCCGACTGTAATATCGCGGACGTTATCTGCGTCACACACATCATAATAACGCACGGTGCTATCGCCGTAAGCATAGCGGACGATGAACTGTTATGAAATAATACAGTAAGTATTTCATTACTCATCAAGTACATTATAACCGCACAAGGCATTGAAAGCATAACCGCAAGACGTATTCCTATATCGGTCGCGGTTTGTGCTTTTTTTGTGTTGTTTACGGCTATCGCTCCGGCTATTACAGGGAGTATGCTTACACCCAATGTTGCAAGTATTCCGACAGGCAGATGAAAAACGGTAAGTGCGTAACCGGTGTACGCACCGTACAAAAATCTTGCCTCATCACTTGAAAAACCGCCGTCAAGCAGTCTTGACCGCACAAGCGTTGTATCTGCCACATTTATTGCATTCGCCACCACCGACGCACATAAAAGCGGCAATGCGATTGACATAAGCTCTTTTAATATTTCCGCAGTATCGCTCTTTTCGGACTTTACATACTTTTTATCTCTGCCGTAAAAATACATAATCATAAGTATCGCCGTTGCGATAATCTCACCTGCCGTTACACCCATTATTGCACCGCCGGCTGTTTTTTCAACGCCGTAATTCAAAAAAAGTACAGCTAAATAATATCCTGCCGCAAGTTTAACAATCGCTTCTGTTACTTGTGAAAGTGCGGTCGGTATCATATTTGAAACGCCTTGATAATAACTTTTATATGCCGTACCGAGTGCAACGAAAAATATTGACGGTGCAATCATTTGTATTGCATATATCGCCTTTTCTTCTTTCATTGCAAGTGCAAAAAACGGTGAGCCGAAATAAAGCGCGACACTTCCGACAATGCCTATACACACAAGCAATATTGTTGAAATTTTCACTATTCTGTGGGTTTTACTGTATTCTCCTCTTGAATTTGATTCCGCAACCATTTTCGATATTGCAAACGGCAAACCCGAAATGATAAACGATAAAAACATTATGTAAACCTCAAATGCGATATTAAACACCGCCATTCCGTCCTCGTTAAGTATATATGTAAGAGGTATCTTAAATACCGCACCGAGTATTTTTGATATTGCATTTGCTATCATAAGTATTACCGCACCGGTAAGAAAACTCTGCTTTTTCATAACTCCCTCCACGCATTTTAACTTGTCTTTATATCCTATTTATGATATAATTATTTTATAACTAAATTAAGATGTTCCTTGTCTTGTTATCGGGAATATACGGAGGATAAGAAATGGTAATTCAGAAAATAAAAAAAGCCGTTGGACAAATTAAAGTTCCCGGCGATAAATCAATCTCACACCGTGCCGTTATGCTTGGCTCGCTTGCAAACGGCGTAACCGAAATAAGCGGTTTTCTAAAGGGTGCGGACTGTCTTTCAACTATTGACTGTTTCAGAAAAATGGGAATTGATATAGATATAAACGGTGAAAACGTAACCGTTCACGGTAACGGTCTAAGAGGTCTTTTAAAGCCTGATGAAATGCTTTATACAGGCAACAGCGGTACTACGACACGTCTTTTGTGCGGTATTTTGGCAGGCCAAAATTTTGATACGTCAATTACGGGTGACGCGTCTATTCAAAAACGTCCTATGGGCAGAGTCGTACAACCACTTTCAATGATGGGTGCAAAAATCGAAAATGAATATTGTCCGCTTTATATTACAGGTACAAAATTGCACGGTATAGACTACAAAATGCCTGTTGCGTCCGCACAGGTTAAGACTGCGATAATCCTTGCAGGACTTTATGCAGACGGTGAAACGGTTATTCACGAAATTGAAAAATCACGTGACCATACAGAACTTATGTTAAGTGCTATGGGTGCGGATTTAACAGTTGATAATCTTGATATTACCGTAAAACCCACAAACGACCTTACGGCAGTTAATGTTGATGTTCCGGGCGATATTTCTTCAGCCGCATTCTTTTTGGTACTTGGTGCAATTATGCCGAACTCGCAAATTACAGTAACAAATGTCGGTATAAACCCTACAAGAACAGGTATTATTGACGTTTTAAAGGATATGGGTGCAGATATTACACTTGAAAATGTACATACTTCGGCAGGTGAAACCGTTGCGGATATTACAGTGCGTTCTTCGTCATTAAAAGGCACAACAGTCGGCGGCGATATTATCCCTCGACTTATTGACGAACTTCCTATTATCGCAGTTGCGGCAGTTTTTGCAGACGGTCAAACGGTTATTAAAGACGCACAGGAATTAAAGGTGAAAGAAACAAACAGAATTCGTGCGGTAGTTGACGAATTTAATAAATGCGGTATCGATATTACCGAAACCGATGACGGTATGATTATAAACGGCGGTAAGAGTATTCACGGTGCTGATTTCAAAACATATGGCGACCACAGAATGGCTATGAGCCTTACAGTGCTTGCACAACTCGCCGACGGTGAATCAACACTTGACGACAGCGATTGCGCGTGCGTGTCATACCCGACTTTCTTTGATGATTTTTATAAATTAGGGAAATAAAATTTTAAGCCACCCCTCAGTCAACTGCGTTGACAGCTCCCCTCGATGGGAGCCAACAAGCCTCTCCTTGAGGAGAGGTGTCACGCAGTGACAGAGTGGTGGCTGTTTTATATTTTTAACAACCATACAAAAAAGGCGACCAATGGTCGCCCCTACGAATAATATTTTTTTGAATTACCGTCCACCAAAAAAGGCGACCAATGGTCGCCCCTACAATATCAATCATTTTTCTTAAACGTAAATATCTTCATAAACACAAACGTCACAGGCACGCCGATAATGGCGGCGATTGCGTAAGCGATGACGCTTGGACCGTGAATGAAATTATCAAACAGCCAAACGATAATTGTCTGTATTATGAAGTTCGGAATATACGATATAAAGAATTTTATAAACTTAACAAATCCCAAACGTTCTTTAAATGTAAGCTTACTGTTCAGCAAATACGACACCACATTTGACGTTATATATCCGGGAAAAAATGCAAGTGTGGTATTCGGAATAAACAATGAATATATTGTTGAAAAAATTACATTGCTCACCGTATTAATTCCGCCGACAATAAGGAACGACAAAAATTCTCTTGACAAGAACATTTTTAATTTTGACGGTTTATACTCATTCCACTCAATAAGTTCATTTCCTCTTATAATCATTGCTTTATCCGCAAGTTCGGCAAGCGGTGTATCGGAAAGCGAATCGGAATAAAATTCCTCACATTTAGCATTTGGAAATTTCTCATAAAGACGTTTAACCTTTTCTTCTCCCCAACAGTTTTCACCGTCATACAATCCCGTATGCTTATCAACCTTTGAAGCCATAAGATTTTTTATACCCAATCTTTCGCATATCGGTTTCAATAAAAATTCGGGTGACGCGGAAATTATTATATCATCGTCCTTTTGTCTGTCCTTGTACCAAGATTTAACCTTGTGTTCATTTATATTCCAAAAATCGTTTAACGCACTGTCTATGTCAGGTACATATGTCAAAAATCTATACATTTTTTCCTTAAACTGCGTTTTCGTTTTAACTCCCAAAATGTACAAAAAGAATGTCCATGCCATAATCGGCACACTAAGCAATATTTTAGGGTATTTCTTCAAGCAGTAAAAATAGAAATCCTTTGTACTGTCACTGTCATAAATTGTTTCATCAAAATCGTAAATATTCAAGCCATATATCCCCCTATTTCAATAATACAACCGCCGTTGCGGAAATGCCCTCACCTCTGCCCTCAAAGCCGAGTTTTTCGGTTGTTGTCGCCTTGATATTGACATCATCAATACCGACATTCAAATCATCTGCAACATTTTTTCTCATTTGCTCAATATACGGTAACATCTTCGGTCTTTGTGCCACTATCGTAACATCTGCATTACCCACGGAATATCCCTTTTCAGCCACTTTCTTTACGACTTCTCTCAAAAGCATACGGCTGTCCGCACCCTTATACTTTTCATCTGTGTCGGGAAAATGCTTTCCTATATCTCCGAGTGCCGCCGCACCGAGAATTGCGTCTGCAAGTGCGTGAAGTGCCACGTCTGCGTCGCTATGTCCCAAAAGTCCCTTTTCATACGGTATTTTAACACCGCAAATTATACAATCTCTGTCCTCTACAAGCTTATGAACGTCATATCCCTGTCCTATTCTCATTCCGTAATACCTCGCTTTCTGAGTATTCTTTCACCGATTATCATATCTTCGGGAGTTGTGAGCTTTATATTATCATAATTTCCGTCACTTATTTTTATCTTAACACCGTAATGTTCGGCAATCATACAATCGTCAGTAGCGACAAAATTTTCGTCAAGTGCTTTTTGGTGCATATCAAGTATCTTATCCAGATAAAACACCTGCGGAGTTTGAATCATAAATGTTTTTTCTCTGTCAACAGTTCCTGCTATAAAACCGTCACTGTCCGCACTTTTCAGCGTGTCCTTGCATTTAACACCAACCGCCGCCGCACCGAATTTTATACAATCCGCAACAGAATTATTAATTTCATCATCTGTCACAAGCGCTCTTGCGCCGTCGTGTATAAGCACAATATCACCTTCGGCTTTTTTCAGTCCGTTCATAACAGACTCCTGACGTGTCGCACCGCCTTCTGTTATATATGATACCTTTTTTATATCGTATTTGTCAACAAGTATTTGACATTCTTCTATATCATTTTTGCCTGTGACAACTATAATATCATCAATTTTATCATTTTTTTCAAATGCCGAAATTGTATAATAAAGCACTTCACGTCCTAATATTTTAAGAAAAACCTTATTTTTATCGGCACCCATTCTTGTGCCTTTGCCTCCTGCAACTATAACCGCTGTTATTTTCATAATATATCCTTTCAAAATAAAAGCAGAGCCATAAAACATAGCTCTGCACTTTTAATCACATATCAAACCAACGCGTCAACAGTATCGTTTAAAATGCTTTCAATGTCACTAACATCGGCAACTTCCGACAGGACAAGTTCGCTTACAACAATCTGTTTTGCACTGGTAAGAGTCTTTCTTTCACTTGTTGAAAGACCTTTTATTTTTTCACGGTACATCAGTTCTTTCAATACCAAAATCACTTGATAAATATCTCCCGACTTAATCTTAATAAGATTATCTCTCTGACGTTTATTCCAATTCGCGTCATCTTCAAGCTCCGCGTCACGAAAATATTGAAGTGCCTTTTTTGCCTCCTGCTTTTCTATAACAGGACGAATACCGATTTCTTCACTGTTTTCTATCGGTACATTTGTTACCATATTGCCTATGGCAAACTTTAGAACATAGTATTGACGTTTTTTGCCGACAATCTCTATTTCTTTGATTTCTTCTATTGTACCTGCACCGTGCATAGGATGTACAACTTTATCGCCGACACTATACATCTTTACTTACCGCCTTTCTCATTAACCACTATCTTAACAACATAATTATAACACAAAACGCCCCAAATGTCAAATTTTTTGATTATATCATAGTTACCAAAAAAAATCAACCCCTTTTGTGTAATTTTTTTTATAAATTGTCAAAATAAAAAGGATACCACTCTAAAGTAATATCCTTTTCGTTTTTATTCTTTATTTTGACCTGTGTTGTCGGGAATTATGCTTTCCAAGCGACCCGCCGCAGTAATCGCAAGATTTTTAAGCAAAGTCTTTTGATTATCGTCACTGCCCGAACCGGCTGTAATCTCAATTATACAGCCTCTGTCGTACACATGGATAGTCGGAAACGCTATATACGATTCCTGTCCTATACCCTCAACCAATTCAGCAGAAGAACGTTTTGACTTTTCCTGTTCGTACTGGTCGAAAAGCATTTGATAATCAATAGTATCTGTGAACTGTGTAACCTTAACCGTTACAGTATCATTTTGACCTATAGGCTCACTTCTGTAAAGCACTGTCGCAACATTACCGTTACGACTTGTACCTGATTCCTCAATAACAGGTGTATATCCGGCATTTAGTGCAACATCATCAGTTGTGATAAGTGTCGCCGGGTCGATTTCAGGTATCGGTGTAGGTGTCGGCTTTGCAAAAAGTCCGCCGCCACCGCCGCAAGCACACAAACCTATTATCATAGCCAAGCTTGCTAACACAAGCAATAACTTTTTCATAATTTTACCTCCAATGATTATTTCATTGCAATGGCATCTTTTACATTTTTAACGATATTTTCAGGAGTTAAACCGTATTCCTTAAATAATTCAGCCGGTTTACCCGATTTACCGAATCTGTCAGTACCGATAATCTTAACAGGTACAGGAGCATTTGCACATACCACTTCCGTAACGGCACTTCCAAGACCGCCCATAATGTAATGCTCTTCAGCTGTTACGATAGCGCCTGTTTCCTTAGCAGCCTTTGTTATTATTTCTTCGTCTATAGGCTTGATTGTATGGATATTGATTACTCTTGCGGAAATGCCTTCTTCTTCAAGCATTTTTGCCGCTTCAAGTGCCATACCTACCATAAGACCGGTTGCAATAATTGTTGCGTCCTTACCATCCTTTAGTTGAACGCCCTTGCCAAGTTCAAACTTGTAGTCCTCACTGTTTACGTCCTCAACGGCAAGACGACCGAATCTCATATATACAGGACCGTCGTGGTCAATAGCCGCCTTAACAGCTTGCATAGCCTCAATATCATCGGCAGGGTTTATAACAACCATATTAGGAATTGAACGCATTAAAGCGATGTCCTCAAGACATTGATGTGACGCACCGTCCTCACCGACAGAAATGCCTGCGTGAGTAGCACCGATTTTAACATTAAGCTTTGTATAGCCGATTGAGTTTCTAACCTGTTCAAAGGCTCTGCCGGCGGCAAACATTGCAAATGTTGACGCAAAAGCGATTTTTCCGCTTGCGGCAAGTCCTGCTGCCACGCACATCATATTACTTTCTGCAATACCCATATTTATAAATCTTTCAGGATATGCTTTCTTGAACATTTCTGTTTTTGTTGATTTTGAAAGGTCAGCGTCAAGCACAACTATGTTAGGGTTTTCACCGTACTTTACAAGCGCCGCTCCGTATGATTCTCTTGTAGCTTTCTTTGCCATTACAGACTCGCCTCCAATCCTTTGATTATTTTATCAAGCTCTGCGATTGCTTGATTGTACTGTTCTTCATTAGGTGCAGAACCGTGCCAGCCTGCGTTATTTTCCATAAATGAAACATTCTTGCCTTTAACAGACTTCATTATAATAGCGGTAGGCTGTCCCTTTGTAGCCTTTGCCTCGTCAACAGCAGCCATAAGTTCTTCAAAATTATGAGCACTTACCTTTATAACGTGCCAACCGAATGCCTCAAATTTCTTATCGATAGGATTAGGATTCATTACCTTAGAAATGTCACCGTCTATCTGTAAGCCGTTGTTATCAACGAAAATCGTAAAGTTGTCAAGTTTGTAATGAGCGGCAAACATAGCTTGCTCCCAAACCTGTCCTTCCTCAAGCTCACCGTCACCAAGAACAGAATATACTCTGTAATCCTTGTTGTCAAGCTTTGCGGCAAGTGCCATACCGCCTGCGGCTGACACACCTTGTCCCAATGAACCTGTTGACATATCAACGCCGGGTACTTTGTTCATATCAGGATGTCCTTGAAGATAGCTGTTTACATTTCTGAATGTCTTAATATCCTCTTTTGGTATAAATCCTTTTTCTGCAAGTACACCGTATAGTGCAGGTGCTGTGTGACCCTTTGAAAGAACAAATCTGTCTCTGTCCTCCATTTTAGGATTTTTCGGATCTACGTTCATTACCTCAAAGTAAAGCAATGTCAAAACATCTGCTACAGATAATGAACCTCCCGGATGTCCCGATGCCGCACTGTATACGGCTGTAAGAGCGTGCTTACGAACATTGTTTGCAATGATTGACAGCTCTGTGACTCTTTTCTTATCCATGTGTCGTATTTCCTCCCTTAAATTAATTATTATCTAACGCATTTTCATACGCGATATTCATAAGTGTGTCAAGTCTTTCCGTTTCTCCCGAAAGATACAGAAATCCTATAAGTGCCTCAAATCCCGTTGCTCTGCGGTATTCCGTCATATTTGCGTTTTTCGGCACTGTATTCGATTTTGCGTTTCTTCCTCGCTTGTATACCGCCGTTTCATCATCTGTCATATGTTCAAGCATTGCGTCTATACTGTTTGACTGTGCGTGTGCTTTGACATACTGAACGGTCTTTTTATGCAGTTTGTTGGCAGGAAGATTTTCGTGTTCTTCTATAATTCGTGTACGAACAAAAAGTTCATACACTCCGTCACCTATATAGGCAAGCGCCAAAGGCGAAAACTGTGACGGCTTTTTAGTTGTAAGCATAGTTACCTCCCCAAGTTTAAGGATTTTTTCAGCAAGTGCTGTGGATTAATTTGTTCACAGTGCTGTTTTGAAACTCGGGTGCTGTATACTTGATACCGCCCCGGTTGCATGGCGAGCAGCAGACCTTTGGTCTGCGACCAGCCCGAGTAAAAAATAGCGCTGTGGGCTAATTTTTATTCTGAGATGTAGTTCCACTTTACACCCATCGGCGTATCCTTTAACTCAATATTCATAGCTTTAAGCTTATCACGAATTGCGTCAGCTTCAGCCCAATTCTTCTCACTTCTTGCCTTGTTACGCTTTTCGATTAATTCTTCAACCTCTGCGTCTATCGACTTTTCCTGTGTCTTTTGGAATAAACCGAGTACACCGCCAAGCTCATGTATAAGGTCAAGCGTCTTTTCAACAACAACTTTCGCATTCTTATTTTCATTTGACAATGCGGTGTTTGACGCATAAACTATATCAAATATTGCCGCGATTGCGTCGGCTGTATTCAAGTCGTCGTCCATTGCCGCAATAAATTTAGTCTTGCAGTCATCAAGAGTTTTTGAATACTCCTTTTCGCTGTCTGTAAGTTCTCTGTCCTCACTGTTTTGAAGTAAAAATTCAAGATTGTCTATGCAAGTGTAAACTCTTTCAACAGCAGATTTTGCCTGTTCCATTAATTCATTATCAAAATTAATAGGATTTCTGTAATGAGCCGAAAGCATAAAGAAACGTACCACTTCACCGTCATACTGTTTAAGTATGTCACGAACAGTAAAGAAGTTTCCGAGTGACTTACTCATTTTCCTGTTATTTATATTAATATATCCGTTGTGCATCCAATAATTTGCAAAAGGCTTTCCATTTGCACATTCGCTCTGTGCAATTTCGTTTTCGTGATGCGGGAAAATCAAGTCTTGACCGCCCGAATGAATGTCTATCGTTTCGCCAAGATACTTGTTCACCATTGCACTACACTCGATGTGCCAACCGGGTCTGCCCATTCCCCACGGGCTTTCCCAAGCAGGTTCGCCCTCTTTTTGCTTTTTCCAAAGCGCAAAGTCCATAACGTCTTTTTTATGTTCGTTTACGTCAATTCTTGCACCTGCCTCCAAATCTTCCAATGGCTGTTTTGAAAGCTTGCCGTATTCGTTAAATTTCTTTGTAGAGAAATACACGTTTCCGTCAACATCGTAAGCATAACCGTTATCAACAAGTTTCTTTACAACATTGATAATCGCATCAATATTTTCCGTTGCTTTCGGGTGAATTGTGGCTTTGTGAATACCGATTGCCTGTGCGTCCTTAAAATATTCCGCAATAAATCTTTCACCAAGCTCTTTTACCGTTATACCTTCTTCGTTTGCACGTTTTATCATCTTATCGTCTATATCTGTAAAATTCTGTACAAATGTCACCTTATATCCTTGATATTCAAGATAACGGCGCATTGTATCAAAAACGATAAACGGTCTTGCATTTCCTATATGAAAATAGTCATATACAGTAGGACCGCATGAATACATTTTAACTTCACCTTTATTTATAGGGACAAACTCCTGTTTTTGTCTTGTTAATGTGTTATAAATTTTCATAAGCACTACTTCCTTTTTCCATTCTAACTTTAATTATATCGCAAAATAAAAGAAAATACAACCTCTATTTTTAAAAAATAGAAGTTGTATTTATGTTTTTATATGCTCGGAATAAATAATCTGTTTCCTATTTCAAGTTTGTCGGATTCCTCCATATTGTTAAACCTCAAAATTTCACTTTGCGGTACTGCATATCGTTTTGCAATCTCCCAAAGATTATCCCCTTTTTGAACAAAGTAAATCACTATACCGTTTTTGTCACCGTTTTCAAGCGGTTCTGTCACCACTTCATTCACAAGTTCGATTTTTCTTTTTCTGATTATATTTGCGTTAAGCGATAAAATACATCTGATTTCAATTTCACCCGCCACGTTCAAATTATATGCAGTGTGCTTTACTTCCGCTTTTATTTCCGGAATAAGGTCACTGTACGTACTTTCGCAGTCAAGCATATAGCTGAACGGCAATTCTTTTTTCATACTGTAAACGGGGCTTTCGTTGCTGTCTGTCAAATATAAAATATATGCCTCGATTTTACCCTCTGCCAAAAGTTTACCGCGTTGTATCTGTGCCTTTGTGATATACGGTCTTGTTATCACGTCATACACTCCGGAAACGGACGGTGTACCCGTGCCCATTTCCACCATTTCACGAATTGTGTTCTGTGATGACGGACGTGACACAACTTCTTCAAGTTCCACTTCTTCCTTTAAAAGCTGAGTTTTCGTAAACGGCTCATAGCAATCGCATATCATATCCACCGCCACATTTTCCGTTGCCTTGACCTGTGCCGTAACGGTTACGTCAATATCAACAATTCTGTTATCGCCGTCATTATCCTCAGCAATCTGATACCTTACGTCCGATATGCTGTAATCAATATCGCATATCGTTTCGTCACCGGCGTCGTCGCAATCAATAATTTCCGTAAAAGGCACTTCGCTTTCCATAAACTGAATACAACAGTCACTGTCGGTATACAGAACGCATACACTTATTTCCCCTTTTACAACAATCTTTCCCGTAACCGCTTTATATTCCGAATCGGATATTTTTGTATCGACTTTCAATATCTCGTTGATTGATGTCTGACCGTTCGGAACTTCTATTGATTCCTTTACAGAAAATTCAGTTTCCGTCAGTCCGATACAATTTTGCAGTTTTACGTTTTCCTTGAGCAATTCCGCATTATCGCAGTCCTCCGCCTCAACCGCTATCTCAACATTCTTTTCGGCTACAACCTCATAGTCCAAACCCACAATCACCTTAATTCTCAGTTTACGACTGTTTATAAGCGAAAATTCGGCTCTATCCACGTTTGCCATTATAATTGCAGTCATATCGTCGGTTATATTTTTGCTGTCCACATTTTGCGTAAAGTCAAACGACGTTATAATACTTTTTACCTTTTCTCTGTCACTGTCGGGTATGTACAAAATTTTCAAATCAACTCTGCCTGTGACATTTACTCGTCCGTTTGTAATTTCCTTGTTCGTAATACACGATACTGCGTCAAGCTGCAAAATTTTTAGTATATCGGGTTTCACATCGGGTACGATTATGTCCTCATCAACAAGTACCTGCGTGTCGCCCTTGCACGAAACTTGATTTACAGTTACATTCTCCTTTACTAATTCCATAATTAATATAATTCTCTCCTTTCGTTAAATAAAAATCTAAAAAAATTGTTCACATTTCTGTGTACAACTTTATTCAAACTTTTCTAATAAAAAAATTCTCATAGTAAATACTATGAGAATTTTTATGAATTATTCTTAATTATGCGTTTTTAATAATTTCTTTCCACTTTTCGTAAGCAGCATCCCACTTTTCTGAATCCTGAGGCTCGTATGTTTTAATATCGAATGAATTGCGAACAACTTTTCTGCCTTCATTGATGTCCTTAATCGCACCCATAGCCATTGCCTGTACAATTACGTTACCGATACTTGTAGCCTCAACAGGGCCTGTGCTAACAACACGCTTTGTTGCGTTTGCGGTAAATTGACAAATCATCTTGTCCTTGATACCGCCGCCGACAATATTAACAACATTGTACTTGTTGCCTGTAACGTCCTCCATACCCTCAACAGTTTGACGATACTTGAACGCAAGACTTTCTGCGATACATCTTACAACTTCGCCCTTTGTTTCAGGCACTTTCTGACCTGTCTTTTTACAGTATTCCTTTATACGCTTAGGCATATTACCCGGTGTTTGGAACTCTGCATAATCCGGATCAACAAGACTTGCAAAAGGTTCTGCCGCATTTGCCTGTCTTTCAAGTTCGTCAAAGCTTAGAAGTTCGCCTTCTCTGTCCCATTGACGTCTTGATTCTTGGATTAGCCATAGTCCCATAATGTTCTTCAAGAAACGGATTGTCTTATTAACTCCGCCCTCGTTTGTAAAGTTATGGTTGAATGCACCGTCCGAAGTATTAGGCTTGTCAAGTTCAACACCCATAAGTGACCATGTACCCGAAGATATGTAAATAAAGTCTTTTTGGTCAACAACCGGTACTGAAGCAACGGCACTTCCCGTATCGTGTGAAGCAACCGCAACAACAGGCACTTGTTCAATACCAAGTTCTTCTGCAAGTTCCGGTTTTACTTTGCCGACAATTTCACCTGGGAATATAACATCTGTTAAAATATCTGTCGGAATACCGAGTTTCTTTAACAAATCGTATGACCATTCGTACTTTTCACTGTTGTACATCTGTGTTGTTGACGCATTTGTGTATTCAGTCTTTTTAACACCTGTTAAGAAGAAGTTGAATAAGTCAGGCATCATAAGCAAAGTTTTTGCATTTTTTAGTGAAGTATCACCCGATAGCTTTGCTGACAAAAGCTGATATATTGTATTGAACCAGTTAAAAGCAATACCTGTTTCCTTGAAAATTTCTTCTTTCGGAACAAGTTTAAATGCCTCGTCATACATACCCTCTGTTCTTGTATCACGATAGTGATAAGGATTGCCGATAAGCTTGTCATTTTCGTCAAGCAAACCATAGTCAACGCCCCATGTGTCGATACCGATACAGTCAATATCTCTGTCACCCGAATTTGCACACTTTAAGATACCTTGCTTGATTTCAAAGAATAATCTAAGAACGTCCCAATGCAAATCTCCGTTTATGTTAACAGGGTCGTTTGAAAAACGGCGCTTTTCTTCAAGAGTGATTTTTTCACCGTCAAATGTGGCAAGCATTGCACGTCCCGATGACGCACCAAAGTCAAATGCTAAAAATTTATACTTTTTACCCATATTCTTTCCTCTTTTCTTAAAAATAAATTTTACTAAATATATTATACATTAAATAAAATACTATGTCAATATTACACATAGTGCATTTTTGATTTATAGGAATAAGTTTTTATTTTTACAGTTTAAATAGTATGATTCGCCACCACTCCGTCACTATCGTGACACCTCTACTCAAGGAGAGACTTTTCGTTGTCCGCCATATTTCACAAGGCTCATCTTGAGGGGAGCCGGCGGCATAGCCGTCTGATGGGTGGCTTTTGTAGGATGTCATGGTGCCGTCCACTACTCTCCGTTTTGGGCGACCGATGATCGCCCCTACAATGTGTTTTGTGATACCATTCCAACAAAATATATTTCCACACAAAAAACTCCGACCGAAGTCGGAGTTTTTAATCTAATTAATACCAAGTTTGTGAATCATACTTATCAAGTACGTTTCTGATATTAGCTATTCTTGTTTCTGTATCAATAAGACCGTTATCGTCATAAGCACTTGTTGCCTTTAGCATAGCTTCTTCTGCCCAGTGACCGTCAAGGTCTACGATTGAATACAATTCAGGAGTTACTGTTGTACCGTCTTGAGCTACAAGACCCATATCTGTACGTCCGATAACATTATTGAACATTTGACAGAATTCTGCTCTTGTCATAACTCTGTCAGCTTCAAATGTTGTATCACTTGTACCGCTCATATAACCGTAAGCAACTACTGTTTCGATATATGACTTATACTGTGAATCAGCAATATCAGTAAATTCAGTTTCACCTGTCTTTGTCAGTCCCAAACCGTATGCAAGAAGTTTTGCAACTTCGCCTCTTGTAACTGCACCGATTTCAACTGAATCAACACCGTCAAATGCACCCTTTTGAGCAAGATATGCAAGACCTCTTACATACCATGTACCCTCATGCTTTGCAATGTTATCTGTTACAGGATAAACTGTATCTGTTGTACCGTACTTTTGGTCAACCATTCTTGTAATCATAGCTGCAACCTGTTCTCTTGTAACAGCGTCGTCAGGAGCCATCTTAACTTCTGCAACCCATTTACCGCCGACTACATTACCTTCTTCGTCAGTTACGTCTACTCTTTGAATAGCAGGTTCATAACCGAATATATACGCATAGCCAAGACCTTGAAGATCCACTTCTTCGCCCGGTGTAACAGTCGGAGCCGGTGTAGGCTCTTCAGTTGGTTCCGGTGTTGGTTCTTCTGACGGTACAGGTGTTACGTCAGGAGTTGTATTACCTGCATGACCCCAAATTACCGCACCATCACCGTAAATATCAAGTGAATTACAGATTAGTTGACCGCGGTTAATACCGTTACCTAATGTTGTACCAATCTTTACATCGGCTTTCGGAGCATATACTGTACCTTCAATATTAGCACCGCCGCCGTAAATGTTGAATGTTTCCGCACTTGTTACAGTGTTACCTATCATATGGCAAGATACTTCATATGAAGTTGCATTGATTGCGTTTACATTACCTGTAACTCTTTCGTCAGCATACTGACCGCTGTTTGCAAATCTTACCGTTTCAGCCTTTGTTACAATGTCACCTGTAATCTTACCGTCAAAGTCAAACTTTGATGTTCCGTAAGAATAAATGTCACCCTCAAGAGTAAATGTATTACCGAATGATACAGGTGCGCTGCCAAGAACTATATCACCCTTTGTCGGAGCATTGAATGATAGATTCTGCGGTTCACCGTCATAGTAAATATCCGCGCAAATCATAGAGTTTGCACTTGTACTGCCGATTGAAACCCAGCTGTCACCCCATTGACTCGGAACGATAATCCATTTCAAATCGCCTGTACCGAAATCAAATGTACCGTCACCTGTGTCAACTACGTTTACCATAACCTCACCCGGAGCTTGTGAAATAAGATATGCAGGATTGTCGCCTACTACTTCAATATAACCTTTCTTATCATTAGCAGTAGAGAATGATAATTGATTAACTTTTACATATACCGGACCGTTTGTTGTGTCGATAACAACCTTACCTCCTTGAACGCTTAGTCCGTCAAATGATGTATTCTCTGAAATTGTGTAATATGGATAACCGTTTTCATCGGTAGGAAGACTCGGATACGACCAGGCATTAACGCCTACCCAACCTTGTGCAGATGTGTATTCTACATCTTCATAAGCAGGTGTTTCGGGTTTTACAGAATCATCTGTAAGATAGGTATCGGGATAATATGCATCAAGATACTTTGACATATTTTCTTCAACCTTATCCACACCTTTTCTGTTTGTGTCTTTAAGGATTGCAGAATATTCGTCTTGATAGCTTACTTCTTGTGATGAAATTATATCACCGTCAAGATAGTTTTCACCAGCATTGTCAAACTTAACCTGTCCGCCTGCATACACGTCACCCTCAATATTCATTGATTGATGTGCGTTTACCCCGTCAAATGCTACAACAGCCGCATTGTTGATTGTAGAAACCTGTGTTTCCGGAATCTGAGCAAAAGCAGACACTGCCATTGTAAGCATTGATCCTGCAACCAAGCAGGAAACCATTTTTTTCATGTTCATAAACCTCTCCCTCTCTCCAGTTATTATACTATCAATATATAGTTATATTAATTGTATATACATATAATACCACTCAACATCTATATTTGTCAATATCTTCAGGAAAATTTTATAACATAAATTATCCTTATTTCACCCAGTCAGCCCATTCGTAGTCGTTGATTGAATCTTTGATGTAATCCTTGGTAAGTTCCAGTGCAACAATTACATTCAGACACCACTGTGAAGTAAAGTTTGTACTTATCCAGAACATTTCTTCGAGATTTTCATTATTAAAGTAATTCTTGTAAATTCCTATATCGAAATTATCTTTCTTGTCCTTGCCTGCCAAAGAATGAATAAGCACTTGCCATACTTGATATGCAAGCTCGGCATTATCCGTTTCTCTTGCCGCATATCCGCACAAAGCCGATGCCATATACGGATAAACAAATCCGTTGCCGGTCAAAAGACCGTTTGAAATTTTCTTTTTTTCCTCAACCGGTAAGAAGTAAAATTCGCCGTACTGAACAAGCATATCCTTAAATACTTCATCATCTAAAAGTTCAGCAAGTTCAAACCAAGTTTCGGGACCGCCCATACAAACGGCAAGGTGTGCACCGCCTGCGGCACTTTCTCCGATATATCCCAAATGGCCCGTTTCGGGATCATATTCATAGTTTGAACCCGAAATCATACGCATAGGCGACTTTTTCAAATCATTGATACCCGTAACAATCTTATCTCTATAATGATTATCGTTATCTCTCTCCCAAGCCGTATACCAGTTTGAGCAATATGTTGACCAGTCCGGACCGCTTCTTGCATGAGTAGGAAGTTTCATTTCTTCTTTCTTATAGAAATATCTAAGCGGATCCATATTAAGCGTTGCATAGTCAGCATCCTTAACATCGTCCATTGCGTCACCTATTCTCGGATCACCGCCCATCAAATAATACAATGCTCTGTGATGTCCTGCCATAGCGATACGCGGTTCTTTACAGGAATCGCCCCAATGCACAACATTATGACGGCTGCCAAGACCTTTCAAATCACCGAAATGGTATATATCAACATCTGCACTGTGACGGCTCATTGCCTCCGCCATAGTGAAAATATCTTCTCTGCCCGAACGCATAAATGCAAGCCACAACCATAATGTCGGTATAAGTTCGGTATTCTGCCAAGCGTAACCGCCCATATCATATCTCCAACAATGACGTTGTGCGTCATATGTGTGCATTATATCGCCGTAATCCCAAAGACCGTACCAATGTCTTTGTTCGACTTCGTTCTTATAAAATGCAAATGCTTTGTCAAGTTCTTCTTCAAGCCACTTTTTAAGCGGTGTATCCTTTGACGGCAAGCTCCATTCACCCATAGCTTTAACTTCGTGATAATATTCAGGAGTTGCAACAAGTACAGACGGTTTCTGTACAGTTTCGGCTTGTTTCATAAGTTCATCGTCCGACGGCACTGTATCATATAAAAACAGTGACATTTCGTTTGTATTCGCAATTCCGTATGCCGACGAGCCTATTTCAGGGAATCCCTCATAATATGTTTGGTCATGTGCAACGGTGTCATAGTGACGCATATCCTGTGCTTCTGCGTCCGGCGGAACCATCCACGCGGTAAGGCTTGCGTTATCCGTACAAAGTCCGTCAGCATAAATTGATGTAGGATACTTCTCCCAGAAGTTGTGCATACAGAATGCCGTACCTTTTATTTCGTCCGCAATGTACATAAGACCTTTTGAGCGTTTGCCCCAATTTGCCTTTATAAATGTACATTCTTCGTGTCCTGTGCGTTTCTTTACTTCAAAACTGTCTGCCGTAACCTGTTGCAAACGATAGCTGTCCCACTTTGTTACATTATCAATTTCCTCTTTTGTAACCGCATTACCGTTTCTCAAGTCAACCATTTCCGAAAGGCTTACTTTTTCGCCCGCAAGCTGTTTTGAATAAATCGGCTGAATACCGATTGACGGTCCAAGACGCGGTCGCCACAAATTTAAAAGCTGCATTGTTTCGTGCATGACACCGCAGTCACCTGTTATCTTTATACGTCTGTTATAAAGTTCACCTTCCATTTTTCTTGTAAGCTGAACGCCGACACCTTTTATAAAATCGGTCTTTTCATCGCCGTCATACAAGAATGTATGGATAATCTTGATTTCATTTTCATCATAGAATACAGAAAATCTGATTATGTAACGCAAAAATTCACTGCCGTCACTGTTTTTGTGTTCACCCGTAACTTTTACCGTTGTTTTCAAATTACCGCAATCTTCAATTTCGACAGTATTGATTTCTCCGATATACGGTATGCTTTTTCTTATTTCAACGTCACCGTCTTTACTGCGAAGTTCTTTTACGGCTTTTAATGTTACATCACCGTAAGGAGTTTTCATCAAGACCGAACCTTGTTTTGGGAATACCGCTTTAAATTTGCCGTTATCAACAGTTATCTCGTTTTCTGTTTCATTTGTCTTTATTCCGTCAAAACCGTCATATTTATCCGCTTTGTTTATTTCAACAGTTTCACTGTCTGTTTTGATTGTGTACGAAGTCCATTTTGTTGAGCCGTCGGGATAATATGCAATCGGCTTTTCCTGATATGCAATAGCGTTTCCGTTTTCGTCATTTACTGAAAATACTGTTTCTTTTGTAACTTCGCCTTTTTTCCAAGGCACACCGAATGTAACATATCCGCCTTTTGAACGGTTTTCAAGCCAATGTAATTTTATGCTGCTCATTTTTCACATCTCCTTATATTCTTGCAACGCCCGATTCTCTTGCTGCTTTTGCAACAGCCTTTGCAACGTTTTCCGCTACACGCTTATCGAATGCGTCAGGAATAATATATTCATCATTAAGTTCATCGTCTTTAATAATATCGGCAATCGCCTGTGCGGCTGCCATTTTCATTTCATCATTAATATCGCTTGCTCTTACGTCAAGTGCACCTCTGAATATACCCGGGAATGCAAGCACATTGTTGATTTGATTAGGAAAATCACTTCTTCCCGTACCTATAACTCTTACGCCTGCCTTCTTTGCAACGTCAGGCATAATTTCCGGAACAGGATTTGCCATAGCAAACACGATTGGATCTTTAGCCATTTTTGCAACCATTTCTTCCGTAAGAATACCAGGTGCGGAAACACCTATAAATAAATCTGCGTCTACGATTGCCTCATCAAGCTTTACATCAAGATTGTCCGGATTTGTAAGTTCGGCAAGCTTTGCCTGTTCGCTGTTCATTTCAGGGTTTCCTCTGTAAAGTGAGCCGTACTTGTCGCACATAATTACATTTTTCAAACCTCTTGAAACAAGCAGTCTTGTTATCGCCATACCTGCCGAGCCTGCACCGTTTACAACGGCTTTAATTTCCGTAATATCCTTGCCGACTACCTTTAGAGCGTTAAGCACCGACGCAAGTACAACAACGGCTGTACCGTGTTGGTCATCGTGGAATACAGGAATATCACATTCTTCTCTCAATCTTCTTTCAATCTCAATACATCTCGGAGCGGATATATCCTCAAGATTAACACCGCCGAATGAACCGGCAATCATTTTAACCGTATTTACAATTTCGTCAACGTCCTTTGAACGAACGCAAAGCGGAAATGCGTCAACATCTGCAAACACCTTGAACAATGCACATTTACCCTCCATTACAGGCATACCTGCCTCCGGACCTATATCGCCAAGTCCGAGTACAGCTGTACCGTCCGTTATAACGGCAACAAGATTTGAACGTCTTGTGTATTTATATGACAAATCCACGTCCTTTGAAATTTCAAGACAAGGCTCTGCAACACCCGGTGTGTATGCAACAGAAAGTTCTTCTCTGTTTGTAACCTTTGCTCTTGACACAACTTCAATTTTACCGTGCCAGTCCTCGTGTTGTTTTAGTGCAAATTCTTTCTTATCCATTAGTTTCTCTCCTATTCTATCACTGTGTACAATTACTTTCATTTTATCACAACTCACTCGTACATTCAATACGTTTGCATTACTTAATTCATTTATTTTCTTATTTATACAATCTCACCAAACGAACCTTACTGTTTTTAGCAAAAATATGCACAACAATTAACAAAATAGTTCTTTTCTTTTTGTAAAAAATATTGTATAATATATATGACATAGTATGAGAATATTATATCTATATATATAAATTTCCAAATTTCAAAGGAGAAGATTATTATGATTACTATTACCGGAAAACCAGTATGCAGCGGTATTGCATTTGGGCCTGTGTTTGTTTTCAGCCGTGAGGAAAGCACAATTAAAAGACATCATATCGAAAGCAGTGATGATGAAATCGCTCGTTTTGAATCAGCACGTCAGCAGACAATCAGTGAACTTGGTATGCTTTATGATAAGGCTCTTGCCGAAGTCGGCGAGGCTAACGCAATGATTTTCCAAATTCATCAGATGATGCTTGACGACCTTGATTATATCGAATCAATCAAAAATATAATTACCGACCAGCTTATAAATGCCGAAACCGCTGTTGCACAAACTTGCGACAATTTTGTGCAAATGTTCCGTGCAATGGACGATCCGTATATGCGTGAAAGAAGTGCGGATGTCAAAGACGTTTCGGAAAGACTTATAAAAATTCTTTCAGGTAAGGACAAGGACGGTCTTGTTACGGACGAACCTGTTATAATCATTTCCGATGACCTTGCACCGAGCGAAACGGTTCAGTTCGACAAGAGCAAAATTCTCGCTTTTGTAACAGAGGGTGGCTCTACAAATTCTCATACATCAATTCTTGCAAGAATGATGAATATTCCCGCAATGATTGGTGCAAAAGGCGTTTTATCTGCCGATGCAAACGGCAAAAATGCCATTGTTGACGGTTTTACGGGTACGATTTATATTGATCCCGACGAAGCTACAATCAACGAAATGACTAAGAAAAAAGAAGAAATTGATAAGCAAAACAAACTTCTTCAACAATTAAAAGGCCGTGAGAGCGTAACAAAAGACGGTCAAAAGATTGAACTTTGTGCAAATATCGGAAGTGTTCTTGATGTCGGCAATGTTTTGAAAAACGATGCCGAGGGTATCGGACTTTTCAGAAGTGAATTTTTATATCTTGAAAGCAACGATTATCCTTCTGAAGATGTTCAGTTTGCCGCATATAAAGATGTACTTTCAAAAATGGTTAATAAACGTGTAATCGTTCGTACACTTGACATCGGCGCAGACAAGCAGGTTGATTACTTTAATATGCCGAAAGAAGAAAATCCGGCTATGGGTATTCGTGCAATAAGAATTTGCCTTCAAAGACCGGATATATTCAAGACTCAGCTTCGTGCTCTATATCGTGCATCGGTATTCGGTAAACTTGCTATTATGTTCCCTATGATTGCTTCGGAATGGGAAATCGTAAAAATACTCGAAATAATTGATGAAGTTAAAGCAGAACTTGACAGTGAGGGCATCGCTTATTCAAAGAATGTTGAACTTGGTTGTATGATTGAAACACCTGCCGCAGCGGTAATCAGTGATATTCTTTCAAAGCACCTGGACTTCTTCTCAATCGGTACAAATGACCTTACTCAATATACTCTTGCCGCTGACAGACAAAATCCCGACATAGGCAAATTCTGTGACACACATCATGTTGCAATTTTAAGACTTATTAATATGATAGTACAAAACGCTCATAAAAACGGTACATGGGTTGGAATTTGCGGCGAACTCGGTGCAGACCTTGAACTTACCGAAGCATTTCTTGCTATCGGCGTTGACGAACTTTCCGTCACTCCAAGTGCTATCTTACCTATTCGTAAAAAGGTTATTGAAACCAATGTTTCTGAAATTAAAGAAAGTGTTTTAGACAAATATTTGAACTAATTTAAAAGCAGACAAAGAAAAAAATTCTTTGTCTGCTTTTTTATGTGCTATTTACATTTATATGTCTTTTTATATACTTTGTTGAATTTTGTAATTTGTTGATATATAATACTTTTGTCGGATTAATCCGATATTAAAGGCAAACTTCATTAACGGTTTTTAACCGGCGGTTATGCCCACTTTTATATTCACAGGCTTTATGCCGAGTTTATGAAAGGGGGTATGCTTATGAAAAGTAAGCATATTGTTACATATGGCAAAGAAATTGCTATTTGCAGTTTTGATAATTATCGCTATATTGATAATTTTTACCATAAAAGCACAATAGCCGCCCTCTCACCCAGGAACGGCTATTGAATAAATAGTTCTTTTTGGGCATAACCGCTTGAGGTTTGCCTTTTTCTATTTTTATTATATAACTATAAATTAATTTTGTCAACACATAATGCAAAACACAGATTGCATTTTGCAATCTGTGTTTAATATTATTCAAATTAATACATTCCCATACCTGGATCCATCGGAGCAGCAGGAGCTGCCGGTTCAGGAATGTCTGTTACAAGACTTTCTGTTGTAAGTACCATAGACGCAACAGATGCTGCATTTTGAAGTGCACTTCTTGTAACCTTAACCGGGTCAACGATACCTGCCGAAATCATATCAACATATTCTTCAACAAGTGCATTAAATCCCTTACCTGTTTCACAAGCCTTAACCTTATCCACGATTACGCTGCCTTCAAGACCAGCATTCTTTGCAATTTGCCAAGCCGGTTCTTCAAGTGCTTTAAGTACGATTTGAACACCTGTCTTTTCATCGCCTTCGGTTTTTTCAAGTAAAGCCGCAACTGTCGGAATAACATCAATATAGCTTGTTCCGCCGCCTGCAACGATACCTTCTTCAACAGCCGCTTTAGTAGCTGCAAGAGCATCTTCAATTCTTAGTTTCATTTCTTTCATTTCTGTTTCTGTTGCCGCACCGACTTTAATTACAGCAACACCGCCTGCAAGCTTAGCAAGTCTTTCTTGTAGCTTTTCCTTATCAAATTCAGATGTTGATGCCTCAAGTTCACGTCTGATTTGTGCAACTCTGTCTGCGATTGCATTCTTATCGCCTGCACCGTCAACAATAATTGTAAGTTCCTTTTGAATCTTAACTTGCTTTGCTGTACCAAGTTGTGAAATTTGTGTATCCTTTAAATCAAAGCCAAGTTCTTCACTGATTACCTGACCGCCTGTCAAGATTGCAATGTCTTGCAACATTTCCTTACGTCTGTCACCAAAGCCCGGAGCTTTTACAGGTACGCATACGAATGTACCGCGAAGTTTATTAACGATAAGCGTTGAAAGAGCCTCACCCTCAACATCTTCAGCAATAATAACCATCTTTCTGCCTGCTTGCATAACTTGTTCAAGAAGCGGTAAAATTTCTTGAATATTTGAAATCTTCTTATCTGTAATAAGAATGTATGGGTCGTCAAGAACTGCCTCCATTTTTTCTGTATCAGTTACCATATAAGGTGTGATATAACCTCTGTCGAATTGCATACCTTCAACAATTTCAGAATATGTTTCGGCAGTCTTTGATTCTTCAACTGTGATAACGCCGTCTGCTGTTACTTTTTCCATTGCCTCTGCAATTAGCTGACCGATTTCTTCATTAGCGGCTGAAACCGACGCAACTCTTGCAATATCTTCCTTACCCTGAACTTTCTTTGCTGTAGAAAGCAACTTTTCAACTGCCGCGTCAACAGCCTTTTGGATACCCTTTCTTACGATCATAGGGTTAGCGCCTGCCGCAACATTCTTTAGTCCTTCACGAACAAGTGCCTGTGCAAGAAGTGTAGCTGTTGTTGTACCGTCACCGGCAACGTCATTTGTCTTTGTTGCAACTTCTTTTACAAGCTGAGCGCCCATATTTTCAAACGGATCTTCAAGTTCAATTTCCTTTGCGATTGTAACACCGTCATTTGTGATTAGCGGTGCACCGAATTTCTTATCAAGAACAACATTTCTGCCCTTCGGGCCAAGTGTGATTTTAACTGTATTTGCAAGTTGGTTGATACCGCTTTCAAGAGCGTGTCTTGCGTCCTGTCCGTATTTAATTTGTTTAGCCATAATAATAACCTCCTAATATATTAGTCTACTATTGCAAGTATGTCGCTTTGACGAAGAATTGTATATTCCTCACCGTCAACCTTGACTTCTGTACCTGCATATTTTGAAGTAAGTACCTTATCACCAACGGAAACTTCCATCTTAACTTCCTTTCCGTCTACAACACCGCCGGGACCTACTGCAACGATTTCAGCCACCTGTGGCTTTTCCTGTGCCTTTGAAGTAAGGATAATTCCGCTCTTTGTCGTTTCCTCTGCTTCAAGCATTTTTATAACAACTCTGTCTGCCAATGGTTTGATGTTCATTATATATTACCTCCTAAAATTTTAATCAAGTTCATTGTTAGCACTCACACTTCTTGAGTGCTAACAATGCTATTATGTTCTTTTTTGCTCTATTTAGCAAAGTCCGTTTTTTTAATTTATTGCTATATTTACTCTTATTTTCTTTATTTTTCTTTTTGTTACGCTCAATATCTCCCTTTTGGTGTTTTAACAAATTGTTCATAAACTTAATACTGCTTTAACTTACGAAGTTTTCAAACATCTGTTGTGCCTCATCAAGATTATCAAATTCAACACCTTTTTTGAGTTCATCAATATCCTCGCTCGGAAATACATTTTCGCTTATTTCTTCACTCAAAATTGCCGTTTTATTATCCCCTACACATTTATTAATTTGAAGTAAACCGTTCTCAACCTTAACTTCATATACTGTAGTTTTTACATCATTTGCATTCACCTCTTCAACCGCCGCAACCGTAGGCATAGGAGTCGGCACACTGTCGGACACACCTATTCTGCCGATAGCGTATCCGCCTCCGAAAAACAACGCTACAAGTAATACATATGACGAAACAATAAGTGTATTCTTTAAAATTTTCATAATTTATTCCTCATTTCTTTTAATATTTTTTCTTAAATTATTCCCTTTTGTCCCATTTTTATACTTTGCATAAGACTTTGAAAAATAAATGTTGCAAATTTATGCAATTTAGGATATAATTAAAGTATGCAATTATCTTTAAAGAAAGATTGAGGCTTTTAACAGCCCCGAAATCAAAGTAGACATACTCTCACATTTTGTCTACAATCTTAATAAAAAAGATAGGAGAAAATATTATGGCTGATAATAACAGAAGAAACAGACCAAGCTCCGGATATGGCTCAAATGATAATTTCAACTGGGAAGAGTATGATATGAAAACTTCGTCAGCTTCAGGCGCTCCGAGACGTCGCAGACAGGCGGCATCCACAAAACCTACAAGATCACCGCAGGCAAGTTCTTCATCATACAGAGAAGTACCGTCAAGGCGCCGAACTCAAACAACTTCCCGCAGTAAGAAAAAGCAAAAAAAGCAGCTTACTCCGAAACAGATTCAATTCAGGAAACGCTTACGGCTTACATTCTTTGTTGCGATTTTTGTGGTAGTTGTAATTGTATCCGGTATGGGCATAGGAATGTATGCCGCAGTATCACGTGAAATTAAAGATATGAATATTCAAACTCTTGCTTTGAATTATTCTTCATTTATATATTACGAAGATGCCGCCGGCAATCCGCAGGAACTTGAACAAATACAATCCGATTTTAACCGTATATGGGTAGATTCGTCGCAAATACCTCAAGTTATGAAAGACGCTATCGTTTCAATCGAGGATGAACGTTTCTACAAGCACCACGGTGTTGATATAAAACGTACACTCGGTGCAACGGGTAAATGGGTACTTTCAAAAGTCGGTATCGGCTCGTCAAACTATGGCGGTAGTACGATTACTCAACAGGTTATAAAAAATATAACCAATGAAAAAGAAAATACACCTTCGCGTAAGGTCAAAGAAATGATGCGTGCGGTTGCACTTGAAAAACAGCTTACAAAAGACGAAATACTTACAATGTATCTGAATATCGTATATTTCGCTAACAACTGTAACGGTGTTGAGGCTGCCGCAAACACTTACTTTAACAAAGACGCAAGCGACCTTACCCTTGCCGAAGCGGCATCAATCGCAGGTATAACACAGTTCCCGTCAGAATACGATCCGTTTGTACATCCGGATAAGAATATCGAAAAACGTAATCTTGTACTCGGCAAAATGCGTGAACTCGGTTATATCACAGACGCTGAATATGCAGAGGCATCAGGCAGTGACCTTGTTGTAAGCAACGCTTACAGGCAAAATCAAGGACGTATTACTTCATACTTTGTTGACCAAGTTGTAAATGACGTTATCGCCGACCTTATGACTCAAAAAGGTTACTCGGAAGATTTCGCAACCCAACAGGTATACAACGGCGGTTTGAAAATTTATTCAACAATGGATCCCGACATTCAAAATATAATGGAAGGCATATTTACCAATACGTCTAACTTCCCTTATACAGGCAAGGGTGCTCAATCGGCAATGATTATAATTGACCCTTACACAGGTAAAATCCGCGGTCTTATAGGCGGTCTTGGCGAAAAGACTGATATTCGCGGTTGGAACAGAGCCACTCAATCAAAACGTCAACCGGGTTCATCAATCAAACCGCTTTCGGTTTACGCACCGGCGGTTGATATGGGTAAAATCACAGAAGTCGATACCGTAACAGACGAAGAAATAACAATCGGCAACGACAAGTGGAAACCAAAGAACTCATACAACGACTTCTTAGGCGATATGACAATTAAAGAGGCGGTTGCACGTTCGGCAAACATTCCTGCCGTAAAGGTATTGGATATGGTCAACCTTACAAACTCATTCAACTACCTACAAAACAAATTCCACATCACAACACTTGAAGAAAAAGATAAAAACTACAGTTCTCTTGCACTCGGCGGTCTTACACAAGGTGTAACCGTTGAAGAAATGGCGGGAGCGTACTGTACATTCGTGAACAGCGGTAAATATATTAAGCCGTATACTTACACAAGAGTACTTGATTCAACAGGTCAAGTTATTCTTGAAAACACATCAAGCACAAGTCAGGCTATCAGTCCTGCGGCAGCATACATTACAGCTGATTTACTTTCGGGCGTTGTAAACAGCAGCGTCGGTACAGGTAAAGGTGCAAAGCTTGACTGCGGTATTTCAACATACGGTAAAACAGGTACAACAGACGATGACTGCGATAAGTGGTTTGTTGGTTTCACACCGTATTATGTAGGTGCTTGTTGGTACGGTTTCGATAATCCTGCATCAATTTCAGCGGCAGGTGTTTCGGGCAATCCGACAGTTACCGCATGGAATCTTGTAATGGAAAAAATTCACGAATCGCTTAACCCTAAAGAAATCACAAAACCAAGTAATGTTGTTGAGGCACAGGTATGCGAATACTCCGGTATGCTTGCAACTGACACCTGCCCTACCACAACCGCTTACTTCGTTGAAGGAACACAGCCAAAGGCATATTGTGACGCATCACACGCAAGCAGACGTAATAAACCAACGCAAACACCTCTATCAACGGTTGCACCGGTTAATACTCCAAGCGTTATGCCTACAGTAAATCCTGCGACTTCGGAAACGCACGAAAATCAAAACGGCAATAATTCAAATGCATCTTCAGGTATAAATTCGGGTTCTTCGTCAAGTACTAACAGCGGTTCTTCGTCAAGTACAAATTCGGGTACTAACAGTGGTTCTTATGATACAAATTCGGGCAGCAGTACTTCGTCAAATTCAGGCGGAACTGATTACGAACAAGGCAATACAGGCTCATCTGAAAGCGAAAATACAGCAGGCGGAGCAGAAGAAGATACTTCATCGGAAGAATAAGACAGCAAAAATGAGGCTTTTTCAAAGCCTCATTTTTTGTTACTGATTCAGATTTTATAAACAAATATACCCCTACACAAAAAAAAAGGGTTATCGGCTAAAATGCCGATAACCCTTTTTATATGTAGCCGTCTATGCTACATAACACGTTATTTTTCTATCCATATTAAAACCTCCCATATTTCGATAATTAAGAGGTTTTTAAAATCCGCCGAGTCCGAAACTTATTGACAATGCATTATTAACACTTGCCATAAGTCCGTCATCTATACGGCCTATTTTCTCTCGTAATCTTCTTTTATCAATCGTCCTGATTTGCTCAAGCAATATCACAGAATCCTTATTAAGTCCGTAATCCTTTGCAGCAAGTTCGATATGCGTAGGCATTTTCGCCTTATTAATTTGGCTTGTTATAGCCGCCGCAATCACCGTAGGACTGTATTTATTACCTATGTCGTTCTGTATAACAAGTACAGGTCTTATACCGCCTTGCTCACTTCCGACAACCGGGCTTAAATCGGCGTAATAAATATCTCCTCTTTTCACAATCAATTTACTCACACTCCGTCAGTTTTTCCTCACACAGCGAAAGACTTTCGTTATCCGCCTCCAAACACATTTGTGCCAGTTCAAGATTTATATCCGCCATTTCCTTATAACCTTTTTCAAGTTCGGCTACAAGTTTATTTTTATCGGATTTTTTGATTTGTGACAAAGCAATCAGGCCCCCTTTTTCAGTTTTCAAGATAACCGTTTATCAACTACATAAGGTAGTTTAATACCTTCACCGCCTTTCCGTCTTTTGTATAAATTCTCGGGATACGCTTACCTATTACGCATGACACCTCGTAGTTTATTGTTTCAAGCCACTCGGCCAAATCGTCAACGGTTACTCCTTCACGTCCGAATATGATTACTTCATCGCCTTTATCAATATTATGGACATTTGTAACATCAATCATACATTGGTCCATGCAAATTCTTCCGATGATAGGAACTTTTACGCCGTCAACAATCATCTTACCATGCTTTGCAAGCTTTCTTAAATATCCGTCAGCATAACCGATAGGTACTGTTGCAATTTTGGTTTTCTTATCGGTTATGTACTCTTTTCCATAACTTACCCCTCTGCCCGGTTCAACTTCTTTTATATGTGTTATTGTTGATTTTAGCGTCATTGCGGGAATTAGGTCAAGTCTTGACTTATCCACTTCGTCAGACGGATACATTCCGTACAAAATAACACCCGGACGCACCATATCAAGGTGCATTTCAGGGTACATCATTATTCCGGCACTGTTGCAAATATGCTTAATCGGAATATTAAGTCCTTTTTCTTCAAGTCTGTTGCAAACATCCATAAAACGTCCGTATTGCAAAAGTGTATACGATTTATCGTACTCGTCAGATGTTGCAAAATGTGAGAATATACCTTCAATTTCAATATAAGGCAGTTTTGATATTTTTATAATTTCGTCTACAATTTCTTCATTATTTTCTCCGGCAAGAAAACCTATACGGCTCATTCCTGTATCAATTTTGATATGAATTTTCGTAACCTTTTCTTTTCTTTCAGCCTCATAAGAAAGTGCTTTTGCAAATTCATATGTGAATACACTCGGTGTTATATCAAAATTGATTAAATCTTCAACAGCTTCTTCACCGCTTGCACCAAGTATCAAAATCGGCACGGTTACGCCACGGCTTCTAAGCTGTTTACCCTCCTGCAAAACCGCTACGGCAAGACGGTCTGCGCCGTTTTCAAGGAGCGTTTTTGCAACCTCCAAAAATCCGTGACCGTATGCATCGGCTTTTACTACCGCCATTATTTTTGCATTCGGATTTGTTATCTTTCTTATTTCCTTTATGTTATGAGCTATTGCGTCAAGATCAACCTCTGCCCAAGTTCTTTTATCCATTGTTATACTACTCCTTTTCCGAATGAAAATCGTCCACATTGCTGTGAGAGATTTAATTCAGTTCTTATTAATTATAGCATATAGCCATTTAATTTTCTACTTGTAATATTTGTCTTAAAGCACACGGAATACACTCCATAACTTTAGACGCGGTTACGGACTCGATTCCATACTTATCTTTGGCAATATCACCCGCCAAACCATGTATGTACACCGCCATAGCTGACGCAACGGTTTCGTTTATACCTCTTGATACAAGTGACGCAACCGTTCCGGCAAGCACATCACCGCTGCCGCCTGTTGCAAGACCTGAATTGCCTGTAATATTAATATATTGTTCTCCGTCCTGACCTGTTACAATCGTATGATGTCCTTTTAAAATCAAAGTGACTCCGTTTTCCTCCGCAAACTCCTTTGCGGTAACAAGTCTGTTATCCTCAATATATTCCCTCTCAAGTCCCGTTAAACGTGACATTTCAACCGTATGCGGTGTAAATATCACAGGGCAAGTGCAACTGCTTAAAGCCTTCATATTTTCCGCTACGGCATTTATTCCGTCTGCATCGATTATAACGGGAACTTTTGAATATTCAAGCACACTTTCAACAACTTCCGAAACATCGTCACATCTTCCCAACCCCGGACCTATAAGCACCGTATCAGCCTTATCCACTCGTTTTAAAATTTCATCAATCGCCCCGGCAGAAATACGTCCGTTTCTGTCGCTTAAAGGCACTGTCATAACTTCTGTCGTTTTTGCCTCCATGGCACTGTTAAGACTGCTCGGTACTGCAAGAGTAACAAGTCCGCTGCCTGTTGTAACGGCAGTTTGTGATGACAAATATGCCGCGCCTGTCATTCCGGCAGAACCTGCTATAACAAGTACCTTACCGTAATCTCCTTTCTGCGAATTGTTTTCACGTTTAGGAAAATTTGAACGCACAAATTTATCGTCAATTACGTTAATCTTCAAATTCTGTACGTCAATTATATAGTCCGGAATTGAAATATTCTTAACCGTTACCTTCCCCACATAATCAGCCGCGGGGAACATAAGCATACCGACTTTGTAAGCCGCAAAGGTCACTGTTTTGTCAGCCTTTATACATACGCCGCAAATTTCGCCGCTGTCGGAATTAATTCCGCTCGGAACGTCAACCGCCACTATATACTTTGCGTTATCGTTAATTTCACTTATAACGTCATAACTTATTCCGCGTACAGTTCCACTTATGCCTGTTCCGAAAATTGCGTCAACAATTATGTCATACGAACGCACTATATATTTCAAATCCTCTATATCGGAAATGACATCAATGTTGATATTCATTCTCTTGATTATATCAAAATTAATTTTTGCGTCGCCTTTAAATTCATTTCCGCATACCAAATAAACCGCCACATCAATGCCCATATTGTACAGATGTCTTGCGATTGCGAAACCGTCACCGCCGTTATTGCCTTTTCCGCAAAATACCGCGACCGATTTTTCCGAAAGGTTTGCAAAGTCGTTTTTTAGTTCTTCCACACAAGCCATAGCGGCATTTTCCATAAGCACAATACTCGGTATTCCGCCGATTTCACTTGCCGCCTTGTCCACACCTCTCATTTCAGAGGCAAAACACGCTTTCATATTTTAGTCCTCCATTACAAATACATTTCTCGGATTAAATCTCTTGATTGATTCAATCATCTTTGATGTAGGCTGGAACAATACTCTGTAATTTTCACTGTCTTGGCTGTAATCAACAAAGTAAACATTACCTCTCGACTTATCACCCGTAACGTCAAAAGTTTTGCTTACTGTTACATTTTTATAGTCGTGATTATGCTCGTTGTCATCGATATTCGCACAAATATTTATTTCTTTAAAGTCAAAACTCGCAATTCTTTTTCTTGCTTTCTTTGACATAATCTTATCAATATCAATTTCGCTGTTTGTAAGTATATATTCGTACTCAATATTTTGCATACTCATAAGCAAATACGCACCGTACCACGCAAATGCTATAAGCACAAGTCCGATACTAAATGAAAATGAACCGAATTGAGTGCCCGAAAGTGCAGTAGCCGTTGCAAAAATAAGTAATAGCAAAGCCAGCGATACAATAATCGCCGCAAAAATTATAACTGCGATAATCGCCTTTTGTCCGCCTGTTTTTTTCTTCTTTAGTATGTATTCCAAATATATATCATTCATCATAGCAATCTGTTACCTTTCTTATATTTATTTAATTCATTTTCTTCAACTTATCATACAGATTTTTCAATGCACGTCCGCGATGACTGATTGAATTTTTTTCTTCGTCACTGCTTTCGGCAAACGTTTTACCGAGTTCGTCAGACAAAAATATCGGATCATATCCAAATCCGTTTTCACCCTTAGGCTCTTTTGTTATCGTGCCTTTTACTTCACCCTCAGCGGTTATTTCCGTACCGTCAGGCATTATAAACGCTACCGACATCACAAACTTTGCTCTGCGGTTTTCGTTGTCGCCGAGTTCCGTTAAAAGTTTGTTAATTCTGTCCTCGTCCGTTGCATTGTCACCGGCGTATCTTGCACTTCTGACACCCGGTGCACCGCCGAGTGCCTCAACGCATATGCCCGAATCGTCCGCAAGGATAGGATAATCGCAAACCATAGCAACCGCTCTTGCCTTAATAAGTGCGTTTTTTACAAACGTGTCGCCTGTTTCTTCCGCATCAACATCAAATCCAAGCTCTTGTTGTGATACGATTCCAATGTCAAGCGGTGCAAGAATTTCTTGCATTTCTCTTATTTTTCCTTTGTTTTTTGTTGCAGCTATTACCTTCATAAGACTGCCTCCGTAATTTAATTATTTCTCTAAATATTCTACTACATATAGCGTTTTTTTTCAAGGTCTAAATAGAAAATTACACAATTTAAGTACAAAAAATGCACTCCGTAAAGAGTGCATTTTCACGACTGTCGCCGTTATTTTTATTTGCTTAGTTCTTCATCTATTGCAGCAGCTGCGGCTTTACCCGCACCCATTGCAAGAATAACTGTTGCGGCACCTGTTACAACGTCACCGCCGGCATATACATGGTCTTTTGAAGTTTTACCTGTGTCCTCATCAGCAATGATACAACCCCTCTTATTTGTATCAAGACCTTTTGTTGTCTTTCTGATAAGCGGGTTCGGAGTTTGACCGATAGCTACAACTACTGTATCTACGTCAATAACTTCTTCACTGCCCTCGATAGGAACAGGACGTCTTCTGCCACTGTCGTCAGGCTCGCCAAGTTCCATCTTGATAACTTCCATACCGCTTACCCAACCGTCCTCGTTGCCAAGAATCTTTGTAGGATTTTGAAGAAGTTTAAATTCGATACCTTCTTCTTCTGCGTGGAATACTTCTTCCGCTCTTGCAGGAAGTTCTTCCTTACCACGTCTGTAAACGATATATACGTTTTCAGCGCCAAGACGCTTTGCCGATCTTGCAGCGTCCATAGCAACGTTACCGCCGCCAAGAACCGCAACATTTTTACCTACATATACAGGTGTATCATATTCAGGGAACTTATAGCCCTTCATAAGATTAATTCTTGTTAAGAATTCATTTGCACTGTATACACCGTTAAGGCTTTCGCCCTCGATACCCATAAAGTGAGGCAGACCTGCACCTGAGCCGATATATACCGCATCAAAATTCATTTCGTCAAACAATTCGTCAACAGTAAGTGTCTTACCGATAACTACGTTAGTTTCGATGTCAACACCCATTTCCTTTAGGTTAGAGATTTCCTTTTGCACAATATCCTTTGGAAGTCTGAATTCAGGAATACCGTACATCAAAACGCCGCCTGCTGTATGGAATGCCTCGTAAATTGTTACTTCGTAACCCTTTTTAGCAAGGTCGCCCGCAACTGTAAGTCCTGAAGGACCGCTTCCTACAACTGCAACTCTCTTACCGTTTGAAACAGGCTTTTCAATTTCTTCCTTGACATTCTTCATATGCCAGTCGGCAACAAATCTTTCAAGTCTGCCGATACCGACGCTTTCGCCCTTGATACCTCTTACACACTTTGATTCACACTGCTTTTCCTGCGGACATACTCTGCCGCAAACAGCAGGAAGTGCATTTGTTTCCTTAATCTTCTTATAAGCGTTTTCAAATTCACCCTTTGCAACAAACGCGATAAATTCAGGAATTTTAACGCTTACAGGACAGCCTTGCATACAAGGCTTATGTTTACAGTTAAGACATCTCTGTGCCTCGTCTATTGCCATTTCCTCTGTATAACCTGTTGTTACTTCAAGGAAATTCTTGTTTCTTACATTAGGACATTGCTCCGGCATCGGATTTTTGTCCATTCTCATATTTGGCATATTAAAAATCCTCCCTTAATCAGTCTTGATGATTGGTTCTGCCTATTCTGCAGTGACCTTCTTTACATGATTTTTCTTCGTAATCCTTAAACATTCTGCCACGTTTCATAGCAGTATCCCAGTCAATCTTGTGACCGTCAAAGTCAGGACCGTCCACGCAAGCGAACTTTGTTTCTCCGCCGACTATTACACGGCAGCCGCCGCACATACCTGTACCGTCAATCATAACAGGGTTCATTGAAACTGTTGTAGGAATGTTGTATTGTTCTGTCAGCTTACAGACAAATTTCATCATTACAAGCGGACCGATTGCGATTACTTCGTCAAACTTTTCGCCTGCTTCGATTTCTTTTTTAAGCATATCTGTAACAAAGCCTTGATTTCCGTTTGAACCGTCGTCTGTTGCAACGATAAGTTTGTTTGAAACTTTCTTTAGTTCATCTTCAAGAATAACTAAATCCTTGTTTCGAAAACCTGTGATAACCGTTACGTCGGCACCAAGATTATGAAGTTTCTTAGCCTGCGGATAAGCTATAGCTGTGCCAAGACCGCCGCCGATAACCGCAACTTTCTTTAGACCTTCAAGCGGTGTAGGTGTTCCCAAAGGTCCGGCAAAGTCAAGAATTTCTTCTCCTTCTTCAACCTGTGCAAGGTCCTTTGTTGTCTTACCTACGATTTGTACGATAATTGTAACTGTTCCCTTTTCTCTGTCAAAATCTGCGATTGTAAACGGAACTCTTTCGCCGTATTCATCAATTCTCAAAATGATGAACTGTCCCGGCTCTGCTTTCTTCGCAACCAATGGAGCTTCAACCTCCATTAAAAAGATTTGCGGATTAAGCACATTCTTTTTAACTACTTTGTAAGCCATTATATCACCTCTTAAATTTAGTTCAATACATTAAAATATTAATACATATATGTTATCATATCATAACTTTACTGTTTTTTCAATGATTTTACGAAAGTTTTTCGATAAAAGCCCTCATATCTTCTGCCATTTCGTCTTTAAACTCCATTATTTGACCTGTAATCGGATGCGTAAAGCAAAGATAGCACGAATGTAACATCTGCCTTTTGGCAATATTATGGTTCTCCGTTCCGTAAAGCCAGTCGCCTACAAGCGGATGACCGATATATGCCATATGCACACGAATTTGATGCGTACGCCCCGTTTCAAGCTCCATTTCAAGCAATGTATACTCTCTGTAACGTTTTATAACTCTGTAATGTGTTACGGCTCTCTGTCCGTCAGGTGCCACAATTCTGTTTATAACACTTCCGTCGGCACGTCTGATCGGTGCGTCAACCGTCCCGTCATGTTCTACATCACCGCACACGATACACATATATTTTCGTTTCAATTCTTTTTTCTGTATTTCTTCACCCAATCTTGCGTGTATGTACGAATTTTTTGCAACAGCCATAAGTCCCGAAGTATCTTTATCAAGACGGTTTACCGCACGAAAAACTCTTTCCTCGCCCTTGCTTTTGTAATAATACATCACACCGTTTGCAAGCGAATTTTCGTAATTTCCCATTGACGGATGAGTCGGCATATTCGGCGGTTTGTTTATAACAAGCACGTCCTCGTCTTCATACACAATATCAAGCGGAATATCGGTAGGCACAATATTTTCGGACGCAGTATCACGAATTGTTATTTTTAAAATATCGCCCTTTGCCACAAAATCCACAACACGTCTGTGTTCGCCGTTTACCTGTATTCCCTCTTTGTATTTCTTCAAGTCCTTAATCAGATTGGTTGAAATTTTAAAATGCCGTTTTAAAACAGTCGTTATATTCGCTCCGTCATATTCTGACGGAATTTCATATTCAAGTACTCTGTCCATCAGTTGTTAAACCCGTTTAAAAGTCTTGTCGCATATGATGCGTCAACCATTTCCCAACCGAAACTGTACGGTTTCATACCCGATTCAAGAAGTTGTTTATGAATTGTGTCATATGTTTCTTTAGGCACTTTTGATGTGTATGTTTGATTTTCGATTGTGTCGTATATCATAAATTCTATCACTTCATCCTGACACTTTCCGAAACGGCAAACTCTCTGCTCCGCCTTTTCCAAGTCCTGCGACAATACCATAAGTTTTATAACCTCCATAGTCTTGTCGTTCATATCGTTATCAAAGATAAGAATTTTTTCAAGCAATTCATTATAATCGGTTACAAAACGTAAATTATACCCCTCAAGTTTGTCAAGTTCGCCCGATTCTTTTGACGATTTCTGAACATTGTCAAAAAGCTGACTTTTCAAAACAACATCGTCACACGGTGAAAATGAAATCATAAGACGCTTATCTTCATCGTGATAAAGCATAGGTGTAGGCATAAGTGCCGAGTACGAACAAGACGGACAACGGAACATATTCACCTTACCCGTAAGCAAGTCATGCTTTAAATCTTCACTGTCCTTAACCGTAATCGAATTCCATACAGTAACTTCACTCATTTGACTGCACTTTGGGCATTTTACATTTTGCTTTAAATTAAGACTCATATTTTTATTCCTTTCTAAGCATTTTATCAGCAGCAACCATTATTCCGAGTTTTGCGCTTTCGTATGTCAAACCGCCTTGCATATATGCAATGTACGGCGGTTTTATAGGTGCGTCAGCCGATAATTCTATCGACGCACCCTGTACAAACGCACCTGCCGCCATAATTACCTGTGACGAATATCCCGGCATATCCCAAGGTTCAGGTGTAACAAAGCTGTCCACCGGTGCACCTTTTTGTATTCCCTGACAAAATGCTGTAACTTTATCGGGATCACCGAATTTTATTGATTGAATTATATCGTGTCTGATTTCGTTAGGTTTTGGGTCAACCTCAAAGCCGAGTTTCTCAAATACCGCCGAGCAAAGTACTGCGGCTTTTAAAGCCTGTGACACAACGTGCGGTGCCATAAACAAGCCTTGATACATCTGTCTGTTAAAACCGAGTGACGCACCTGCCTCCTTGCCGATTCCGACAGAAGTAAGACGGTATGCACAAAGCTCTACATACTTCTGTTTACCTGCAATATATCCGCCGGTCGGAGCAAGTCCGCCGCCCGGATTTTTTATAAGTGAGCCTGCTATAAGGTCTGCACCGTATGCGGTAGGCTCTTCCGTTTCGACAAATTCACCGTAACAGTTGTCAACTATACAAATAGTTTCAGGCGAAATTTCCTTTACAAATTCTATAAGTGCGCCTATATCCTTTGCACTGTATGTCGGACGCCAGCCGTAACCCTTTGAACGCTGTATTGTAATGGCTTTTACATTCATATGTGTAAGAGTAAATTTAATCTGTTCAAGGTCAGGTGTTCCGTCATGCTTTAAATCAATCTGAACATATTTTACGCCGAAATCTTTAAGTGAGCCGTTACCCGCCTCACCTTGTATTCCGATTACTTCTTCAAGCGTGTCATACGGCTTGCCCGTTATCGAAACAAGTATATCATTCGGTCTTAAAACAGCAAAAAGTGCGGTTGAGATGGTATGCGTACCAGATATGAAATTGTGACGTACAAGTGCGTCCTCCGCACCCATAATATCCGCATATACTCTGTCAAGCGTATCTCTGCCCAAATCGTCATAACCGTAGCCTGTCGTAGCAACAAAGTGACTGTCAGATACACGATTATCCGCAAATGCTTTCATAACTCTAAGCTGATTTATTTCACAAATATTCTCTATATGCTTAAACTGCTCCTTGATACTCTCCTCCGCCTCACTTACCAATTTAAGCGTCTTGTCCGATATACCGAAATTATCTTTTATAAATTTATTCTTATCCATAAGTAAATATGTCCTTTCAAAGCTTTATACTAACCTATTAATTATATCACTTATAATTTTTTCCGTCAATCATTATTTATTGGTCTTGTAAAAATTGCACTAATATGGTATAATAAAAATATCTATATTAAGGAGTTGAAATTAATATGATTACTATAATAGCAAAATTCAATGTACTTAACGGCAGTGTTGACGAATTCAAAAAATGTGCTGTCAATGTAGTGCGTGATACACGCAAGGAAAAAGGCAATCTTGCGTACAAGATATACCAAAGCAGAGAAGATGCAACAAAATTTACATTCATCGAAGAATGGCTTAACGACACTGCAATAGAGCAGCACAACAATGCAAAGCATTTTCTTCAATTTCTTGAGGACATCAAACCGCTTACAGATGGTGACGTTCAAATCGAACAGCTTACAAAAGTACCGTCTGTATTTTGCTGATTGAGGGATTTATGGATATTTACGATAATAACATTAATGTACTTACAAATTATATAGCCGATGGCTCAAAAGGCTGTAATTCAAATGCAGTCGGAGTTGAGCTTGAGCATTTTGTAATTGACAAAAACGGCGATTGTGTACCGTATATCAACGGTGTTGAAAATATAATCGAACAGCTTGCTCAAAACTTCCCCAAACACGTTTACAGCGAGGGTTTTCTTATCGGTCTTTCGTGTGATAAATACAACATCACTCTTGAACCGGGCGCACAAATTGAAATCAGTATAAAACCGACTGAAAACATTTGTGAGATTGAAAATATTTACGGCGAATTTTTATCGGTGATAAATCCCATACTTGATAAATATTCATACAGACTTACAACACTCGGTTATATGCCTAAAAACAAAGCAAAGGATATATCGCTTATCCCGAAAAAACGTTATGAATATATGAACAAATACTTTAAATCGGTTGGCACACGCGGAATAAATATGATGCGCGGTACCGCGTCTGCACAGGTATCTATTGACTTCGCCGATGAAAAAGACTGCGTTCAAAAATTTAAAAAAGCAAACATAATAAGCCCTATTCTTTCACTTATATGCGACAACGCACCTGTTTTTGAGGGCAAGCCGTTTTTGGGAAATACGTTGAGAACATATATTTGGAATGATGTTGACAATGACCGTTGCGGTATTGTTCCGACAGTGCTTGACAGTGATTTTTCATTCAAGAAATATGCCGAATACATTTACAATTCACCGGCTATACTCACTGTAAACGGTGACGATATAGAATTTACCGCCGATAAAAAAATATGCGATATTTACAAAGATACTCCTATTGACGAAAGCATAGCGGAGCATCTTCTTTCTATGTTCTTCCCTGACGTAAGACTTAAAAAGTATATTGAAATCAGACCTGCCGACAGTATGCCGATTAAGTATGTTTTAGCTTATGCAACGCTTATCAAAGGTATTTTTATGTCTGATTTTTCACTTGATGTTTCACTAAGTGCCATTGCTCAGGCAAAGAACAATATAATATTAAAGGGTTATAATGCCGAAGTTTACGGAACTGACGCACATACGTTGGCTATGAAATTGTGCAGTGCGGCATATAACGCACTTGATTCAAGCGACAGAGAATATCTTCTTCCGCTTAAACAGCTTATAGACAACAAACAAACATTAAAGGAGACGATTAACCTTGCAAAAGGCAGAGGAATTTTATAAAAAACTTGTAGACGATAATTTCGCGGAAAGTCTGCAAAGCGCAAAAAAGCAACAGGAATATATCAAAACTTCAACGGCACGTTATCACGGCTATTTTGTACACACGCTTTATATGCCGAAAATGTTTACGGAAGAAATGGCGGCATACTTCAAAAAAGCCGCCGAAAGTATGTACAAAATACTTGAAAAAGTTATTCATGAATATCAAACTAATGCCGAATACAGAAAGCTTTTCGGTTTTGACGAAAAATTGGAAAAGCTAATTCTTCGTCCAAATCACTATGAATGTGCCTTGCCTATCGCAAGAATAGATATATTTTTTAATGAGGACGATTTTTCGTTTAAGTTCTGCGAATTTAACGCGGACGGCTCAAGTGCAATGAATGAGGATAAGGAGCTTAATCAAGCCATTCGTCTTACAAGCACTTTTGATAAGTTTACCGAAAAATACAATGTGAGAACATATGAATTGTTTAATTCATGGGTTAAAGCATTTATGGATATTTACCGTACATACGACAGAGCGGTAGAAAATCCGCATATTGCAATAGTCGACTTTTTCGGCGGTGACATAAGCCGTGAATTTACCGCATTTCAAAAGGCATTTGAGGACAGCGGTTTAACGTGTGAAATATGCGAAATAACCGACCTTTCATACGAAAACGGCAAACTTCTTTCGCCAAGCGGCAAGCAAATCAATGCAATCTACCGCCGTGCGGTGACTTGCGATATTATGCGTAATTACGATAAAGTTCAGCCGTTTATAAAGGCTGCCGAAAATAATGATGTATGCCTTATCGGTGATTTTAAAACACAGGTTATTCATAATAAAATCGTGTTTAAGATACTTCACGATGATATGACTTCCGCATTCCTTACCGACGAAGAAAAGCAGTACGTCAAAGATCACATTCCGTACACCGCGTCACTTACACAAGAAGAAATCGATAAACACGATGTTCTTAATACAAAGGATAAGTGGGTCATAAAACCTGAAGATTCGTATGCGTCAAAAGGCGTGTATGCAGGTGTTGAGGGTATGAGTGACCACGCGTGGAAAGAAGAAGTTTTGAGTAACGTTGATAATCACTACTTACTTCAAGAATACTGTACCCCATATGCAACTTGGAATATCGACATCACCCACGATGAAAATGCAAAATATAAAAAGTACAGTAATATAACGGGTATGTACGTGTATAACGGCAAACTTGCCGGTCTGTATTCAAGAATTGCCAAAAACAGCATTATTTCAACTCAATACAGTGAAATGTCACTTCCGACGATTGTGGTAAGTGAAAAATAGCACACAAAAAATGCACAGGCAAGCCTACGGCTTGCCTGTGCATTTTTTATAGCTATAAATTAAACTTTAAAATATAAAAAGTTCCGGACAATTTGTCGACATTCTGAGGCGAGCCGAACGGCTCGCCTTTTTATAATGTTATTTACTTTAATTTATAAGCAATATCGTTCCAGAAAATTTCTTTTTCAAAATCTTCAACTGTTGTATTTTCACCGATATGCAGGAATTCAATACCCATCATTTCAGCCCAGTCTTTCATCATTTCAGCAGTAACATCATATGAAAGAACGCTGTGATGAGCACCGCCGGCTTTAATCCAACATTCAGCCGAAACAGCAAGTGACGGAAGCGGTTTCCACATTACACCCGCAACAGGCAATTTAGGCATTGGCTTTAACGGATTACAAGCCTTAATATCATTTACGATTAAACGCATTCTGCCGCCCATATCAACAAGCGAAGCAACGATTGCGTCACCGTTCTTTGAGTCAAATACAAGTCTTGCAGGATCGCTCTTACCGCCGATACCAAGAGGATGTACCTGAATTTTCGGCTTATCTGCCGCAACAAGCGGGCAAACTTCAAGCATATGCGCACCCAAAATATGTTCATTACCTTTTTCAAGATGGTATGTATAGTCCTCCATAAATGCAGTACCGCCTGTCATACCCTCAGCCATTGACTTCATTATAACGTCCATAGCAGCAACTTTCCAGTCACCCTCAGCACCGAAACCGTAACCGTCTGCCATCATATTCTGTGCGGCAAGACCCGGAAGTTGGTCAAGACCGTGCAATGTATCAAAATGAGTAACGAATGCACTGTAATCAAACTGTTCACACATTTTTCTTATAGCGATTTCTTCTTTCGCCTGATAACGAACAGCGTCAATATTATCCGTATCCATTGTATAACGGCTTTCATATTCAGCCATTTTTGCATCGATTTCAGCCTCTGTAACTTCATTCAAAATGTCAACAATATCGCCGATTGGTCTGTATTCAACGTCCCAACCGAACTTGATTTCAGCCTCAACCTTATCACCCTCTGTAACGGCAACTTGGCGCATATTATCGCTGAAACGTACCATTTTAAGTTCTTGGCTGATTGCATAACCGCAAGCACTTCTCATCCAATTTGCAAGCTTTGTCTGAGGTTCTTCGTCCTCCCAATAACCTACGATAACCTTTCTCGCCATTCTAAGTCTTGAACCGATAAATCCGTGTTCTCTGTCACCGTGTGCAGACTGGTTAAGGTTCATAAAGTCCATATCGATTTCATTCCAAGGAATTTCACGATTAAACTGTGTATGGAAATGACAGTAAGGCTTTTTGAAGTCCTTTAGACCGTTTATCCACATCTTTGACGGACTGAATGTGTGCATCCAAGCAATTACGCCGGCACATTTATCATCATATGATGCCTCTTTGAAAACTTTTTTAATTTCAGCAGGAGTTTTCACTGTCGGCTTGTACACAATCTTACAAGGCATTTTGCCTGACGCGTTAAGACCGTCCACCATAGCCTGTGAATCCTTTGCAACCTGTTCCAAAGTTTCAGGGCCGTAAAGGTGTTGACTTCCTGTTACAAACCAAAATTCATATTCTTTAATTGATTTCATTGGTTTTTCTCTCCTTAAATACATAATACTCTGTTTTGTGTATAAATTTCACACTATATATTTATTATATATTAATCGGTTTATTTTTTCAATAGGTTTTTGTATGTTTCGTCCAAATATTTTTTCACATTATCGCACTTCATAAACCCCGACATTATACAAGCGCCCTTTGCGCCGGTATTCTGTATTTTGCCGATATTTTCAGGCGAAATACCGCCGATACCGTAAACATCAATATCGACGGACGATACTGCATTTTTCAAAAATTCTATGCCGCGCGGCTCAAGACCTTTTTTGCAGTCTGTCGCAAAAATATGACCTGCCGTCACATACGTTGCACCCATTTTTTCTGCAAGCACTGCTTCATCTGCCGAATGAACAGATACACCGACCGTTTCAAATTCTTTCTCTGCATTTTCGTTCATCAAACGCAAAGGTAAATGTATTCTCTTTACACCGATTTTTTTTGCAACGTTAATATATGAATGAAGTATCACGTTCGGACAAATTTCAACAACTTTTTTCGCCAGTTCTTCATATTCACTTTCCGACAAGTCTTTTTCTCTGAGTATTACAGGAACATTGTTTTCATAAAGCTCCCCCACTCGTTCCAAAAAGTTGTCGCAAAGTTTTCTGTGCGTCACGCATACAATATTAAACATAGATATAATCACTCATTACCGGCTGTAAGCCCTGCTCCTCAATCGCTTTATACACTTCTTCAACGTTTCTCGGGTCTGAAATTTCAAATTGTTCATCACCCTTTTGCTCTCCCGAATGACCGCCGATACCAACGTCAACTCCGGCACTTATTTTTGTAGCGGCAATATTAATAATATTATTTCTGAATCGCTCACATTCACGCGTTGAAATTGTTATGCTCGCAAACGGCATAAATATTCTGTACGCACATATTACCTGCAAAAGCTGTGGTTCGTGTACGTCTTTCGGATTGATTTTGTCGTTATTTATAATCGGTCTTAAACGCGGACACGAAAACGCAATTTCCGCATACGGATATTTCTTCTGCAACAAATATGCGTGCATACCAGTTGCGAAAGCGTCTTTTCTGAAATCGTCCAATCCCAAAAGTGCCGCAAATCCCACACCGCGCATACCGCCGAGTATCGCTCTTTCCTGTGCGTAGAAACGATACGGGAATATTCTTTTGTGTCCCTCAAGGTGCAATGTTTCGTATTTGTCGCTGTTATACGTTTCTTGGAATACCGTCACAAAATCTGCACCGCACTTGTGCAGATGTGCGTATTCGTCAGAGTTCATCGGATAAACCTCAACACCGACAACCTTAAAATATTTCTTCGCTATTTTACAAGCATTGCCGATATATTCGACGTCTGACATTTTTCGGCTTTCACCTGTCAAAAGTAAAATTTCCTGTAAGCCTGTTTTCGCGATTTCCTGCATTTCCTTTTTAATTTCTTCTTCCGAAAGTTTTGCTCGGCGAATTTTGTTATAGCAGTTAAAACCGCAGTAAATACAATAGTTTTCACAGTAATTTGCTATGTACAAAGGCGTAAACATCGAAACGGAATTTCCGAAATGCTTTCTTGTTTCAATTTGTGCTCTTTGTGCCATTTCTTCAAGGTGGTTAAGTGCCGCCGGTGAAAGAAGTGCCGCGAAGTCTTCCGTTGTAAGTACATCGTGAGAAAGTGCATTTTCCACGTCTTTATCCGTATATTTATCATAGTCATACGCGTCCATAGCCGATATGACTTCATCAAGCAGAGTAGAGTCGATAACCTCCATACCCTCCATATATTCCATATGATTTGTTCTTTCTTTCATTTTCGTAACCTTTCAAAATTAATCGTGTAAAAATCCCGTAAGCGGCGATGACGCTCTCGCACCCTTTTCAACCACATCACCAAAGCCTGCAAGATACGATTCACGTCCTGCCTCTATTGCTTTTTTGAATGCCTGTGCCATTTTCGGCACGTCACCGGCTGTCGCAATCGCCGTATTTGCCATAACTGCCGCCGCGCCCATTTCCATTGCCTCACAAGCCTGTGACGGTCTGCCTATACCTGCATCAACAATAATCGGCAAATCGATTTCGTCAATAAGAATTTTTATAAATTCCTTTGTGCAAAGTCCTTTGTTTGACCCTATCGGTGAGCCTAACGGCATTATACAAGCCGCACCCGCATTTTGTAAATCTCTCGCAAAATTCAAATCTGGATACATATACGGCATTACAACAAATCCTTCTTTCGCAAGAATTTCAGTCGCTTTCAAAGTTTCGTAATTGTCAGGCAAAAGATATTTAGTGTCCCTTATCGCCTCGATTTTTATAAAGTCTCCGCAGCCTGTTTCTCTTGCAAGTCTTGCAATTCTTACTGCCTCATCGGCATTTCTCGCACCGGAGGTATTCGGCAAAAGCGTTACGCCCTTTGGTATGTAATCAAGTATATTTGCAACGTCACCGCCTGCGGCACGTCTTAGGGCAAGAGTTATAATCTCCGCTCCGGCATTTTCAACCGCCGCTTTTATAAGTTCAAGCGAATACTTTCCCGAACCCAAAATAAATCGTGATGTGAATTCGTGTCCGTTTAAAATTAATTTATCTTCTTTGTTCATTTATTAAACCTCTTTCTCTCCTATTAAAAGTCTTAAAATCATATTTGCCTCATGTGCGGCACATATTGCCACTCTCGGTGCGGCAAGTGCAAGTCCGTCATTCATATCACTTTTAGTGTCCCCGCACAAATAAAATCTGTCGTTTATTTTTCGCGTGATAATCGTGTTTGAACTGCCGAAACCCGCCATGCCGGAACCCGATACAATTTTAGTGTCCCCACATTCAGACAAAATACTGTTTACAAGCATTGCTTTGTTTTCAGCCTTATCAAAAGCCTCGCACACTATTTTATATCCGCCGAATATTTCAGCGGCATTATCTTCGTTTACTTTAACGCATTGTGACGTTATTTCGATAAACGGATTAAACCTTTTAATATTCTTTGTAAGTGCGTCTGTTTTCAGTGTTCCCAAATCTGCTATATCGTACTGTTGCCTGTTCAGGTTTGTAATATCCACTTTGTCAAAATCCACAAGGTGCAAATGTCCCACACCTGCTCTTGCAAGATACATTGCAATATTTGAGCCGAGTCCGCCAAGACCGGCTATTGCAACAGACGAATGACTTAATATATTGTGTATTCTTTCGCCGTGACGCTGTTTTAAGGCATTTTCGTATTCTTCAAAAGTAATCATAAATCAACCGCCTCCCACAAAGCTCACAACTTCAATTTTATCGCCGTCATTCAAAACGGTTTTATCATAATCAGACTTTTTGATTATTTCGCCGTTAATTTCAACCGCTATTCTGTCACGTCTGAAACCGCCGTTTTCAAGCAAGACGCTAAGACTTTTGCAGTTTTCCGTTTCTTTACCGTTCACATTAATCATAAAGAACAACCTCCTTTTTAATTTTAAAAACAAAAAAGGTTACACAAAGAAGTACTACACCCTGTAAGGTGGTGTACCCCTTTGTGTAACCTTAGGTTTCACTTTGTTTGATATTTTAGCACAAATCAATGATATTGTCAAGCATTACTTTTCTTGTATTCAAGCAGTAAATTACGAAGTTTTGCCGCTTGCTTTGCACTGTTTTCCGCAAAATCATAAAAAGCCTGTTTCGCTTTGTCGTTGTCCTCCGTCAAATCGGCATAGCTCTGAAAATCTCTTACCGCCTCCATAGAATTTTCCCACGCCCTTAATAATCTGTCATACGTTGTTATTTTAATCTGTCTGTGACACATAATTTTATCTCCTTTCGATTACATTATAGTTTATTATAACCGAAAAAGAAATATTTTAAGACAAAACCGTTACGGTTTTGTCTACTTTGTTCTTGGGAGTTTGAGGTTCTAACCTCATTAAAAATCATTTCTGCCGACATGTGCGGCAGAAATGGCTTAAAATCTAAAGTTTCGACTTTGGAGGAACTTTACAATTTTTTCTCTGAAAACACTCAAAAATTACATCGCAAGATGTGATTTTTGGATCTGTCGACATTTTGTCGACAGGCTCACATCTTATATTTCCGGTGCAAGATAATTCTTCTTTGCAAGCGCCTTTTCAATAAGGTCAAGCGTTTCCTCACTGTCGGCTTTTACTGTATGATAGTGATACCCCGACGTTATATTCATAAGTGCCGATGATTTACCGCTGACAAGTCCGTCTATACATTGCTGAACATTTCTTCTTGACGCGACGTTAAGTTTAGCCTCGATTTTTCCGTAAACTCTGTGCCACACAAACACATCAACAACCGTTCCGCCTATATCGACAATCGTTGTAAGTTCATCTTCCGTTTGGTCGTTCGTATGATATACCTTAAACACTCTCGTATGTGCCGCCACATCATTTATCACATATCCCTTGTTGGTAGATAAAATTTCATATCCTGCCGCCTTTAAAAGTGCTATATCCTGTACGATAACCTGTCTTGAAACGTCAAGTTCTTTTGCAAGCATACTTCCTGACATTGCTTCATCGTTTGTGGTTATAAGTCTTACAATCTCCTGTCGTCTTTCGACTGCGTTCATATTAATTCCCACAACCTTTCTTTAAATTGCGTGAAGATTTTTTAATGACAAATCAAGAATCGGTGACGAATGAGTAAGCGCACCGCTTGAAATATAGTCAACTCCTATATCAACAAGTCTTTCAACATTTTCTTTTGTCACGTTGCCGCTGCACTCCGTTTCAGCTTTTCCGCTGACAAGTTTAACAGCCTCTTTCATATCTTCAACGCTCATATTATCAAGCATTATTATATCCGCACCTGCGTCAAGCGCCTCTTTAAGCATATCAAGATTTTCAACTTCAATTTCAATCTTTCTTACAAACGGTGCATATTCCTTTGCCATTTGTACAGCCTCTTTAACTCCGCCTGCGGCACCGATATGATTGTCCTTTAAAAGTATTCCGTCACTCAGATTATATCTGTGGTTATATCCGCCGCCTACTTTTACCGCGTATTTTTCAAATACACGCATATTCGGTGTGGTTTTTCTTGTATCAAGAAGTTTTGTTTTACTGCTTTTTAAAAGATCGGCTATTGAACGTGTATATGTCGCAATACCGCTCATTCTTTGGAGATAGTTAAGTGCCGTTCTTTCGCCCGAAAGAAGCACGCGTATATCACCTCTTACAACACCGATTTTATCGCCGTTCTTTACGGTATCTCCGTCTTTTTTTGTAAAAGTAACTTCCGTTTTGCTGTCAAGCAATTCAAATGTTCTCTTAAAAACGTCAAGTCCTGCGATAACGCCGTCTTGCTTACAAATAAGCTCAACTTCACCAAGCTGATATTCACGCATTACCGAATTTGTTGTAATATCTTCACTTGTAATATCCTCTCTTAACGCACTCAAAATAAGCTCGTCCGCATTAAGCGCCATTGTTATATTATTCATGTTTCTTTCTCTCCCTTTCTATCTCATCAAGAATTTCATCTTTGTACTTGTCTTCGTAATTCTTATATAAATCCTTATCTATCGTAACTTCTCTGTCACTTGTCTTACTGTATGTTTCAATCATACGTTTTGCCGCACGTTTTGCAAAAACAAGACTTTCGAGAAGTGAATTGCTTGCAAGACGATTTTTGCCGTGAACACCGTTGCACGCCGTTTCACCGACTGCGTACAATCTGTCCATTGACGTCTTGCTGTATTTATCAACGTCGATACCACCCATAAAATAATGCTGTGACGGCACAACGGGAATACATTCTTTTGTAACGTCATAACCTTCTTCAAGACAATGCTTGTATATGTTCGGAAAATGATTTTTTATCATTTCGGTAGGAATAGGCTTCATAGAAAGCCATACATACGGCTTATTATCTTTTTTCATTTCCTCTTGTATCGCCTTTGCGACAACGTCACGAGGTAAAAGTTCATCAACAAATCGTTCCATATGTGAGTTAAAAAGCACCGCTCCCTCACCTCTGACAGATTCGGAAATAAGAAATCTTCTGCCTTTCTTTGTTGAATAAAGTGTTGTCGGGTGTATTTGAATGTAATCAATATTTTGAAGTTTTATATTGTGGTTAAGTGCTATCGCAAGCGAATCACCCGTAAGGTGTCTGTAATTTGTCGAGTGCTTGTAAAGACCGCCGATACCGCCTGTTGCAAACACTGTAAAATCAGCTTGAATATCAATATATTTGCCGTCCTTGCCGTAACCGATTATACCGAAACATTCATTATTTTCTTCGATTATATCAACCATTGTGAAGTTTTCGATAATCGTTACGTTGTCAAGCTCCTTTACCGCCGTCAAAAGATGTGATGTAATTTCCTTACCTGTTATATCTTCGTGGAACAGTATTCTTGACGTAGAGTGTGCGCCCTCTTTTGTGTACGCAAATTCACCGTTTTCCTTTTCAAAACGCACTCCGTATCCTACAAGGTCATTTATAACGTCCCTCGATGAACGAATCATTATATCAACCGATTCTTTGTTGTTCTCATAGTGACCGGCACGCATTGTGTCCTCAAAATAACTGTCATAATCGTTTTCGTCTTTCAAAACGCATATTCCGCCCTGTGCCAAAAACGAATCGCTTTTATCATCGTCAGCCTTTGTCACCATTACTATTTTTTTATCACGAGGAAGATTAAGCGCACAATAAAGTCCGCTAACGCCTGTTCCTACGATGACTATATCTGTTTTCATATGTATTCTCCTTATTTTGCCATTTCAAGCATTTTGTCAAGCGGCACAAGTGACTTTAATCTTGTTTCGTCGCTTACATGCACTTCGTTTTCACCTGTTTTTAAAACGTGACAGACTTTTTCGACTGTGTTTAGTTTCATATTAGGGCAAAAATGTTTTGTACCTGCAAAGTAGAATTTCTTATTCGGATTTTTTGTTCTAAGCTCATAGCCCACTCCGCTTTCTGTACAGATTATAAATTCTTCGTTGTCGCTTTCAGTTGCGTAATTTATGATACCCGATGTACTTCCTATGTAGTCTGCAAGGTCAAGCACTTCCTGTTTACATTCCGGATGTGCAAGCACAAGTGCCTTCGGATATTTTTCCTTTATAGCCTTTAGATTGTCTGCTGTCATTGAAACATGAACGTGGCAAAAACCTTTGTTTAATATAATGTTCTTTTCAGGTATCTGCTTTGCAACGTGTCTGCCGAGATTTTCGTCAGGAATAAAGAAGATGTTTTTATTCGGCAATGATTTTACAATCTTAACCGCATTTGATGAAGTTACGCAAACATCGCTGTGACACTTTAATTCGGCGGTTGAATTTATGTAGCATACAACCGCAAGGTCGTCATACTTTCCACGCATTTCTTCGATTTTCTCAACTTGTGCCATATGTGCCATAGGACAATCTGCCGACATATCCGGCATTAAAACAGTTTTGTTCGGGTTAAGAATTTTCGCGCTTTCGCCCATAAATGACACACCGCAGAAAACGATAGTCTTTGCGTCAACCTCTCTTGCCACTTTTGCCAAATAGTAAGAGTCACCGATATAATCAGCTATTTCCTGCACTTCATCATTAACATAATAATGAGCAAGAATTACAGCATTTTTCTCTTTCTTCAGTTGCTCGATTTCTTTTACAAGTTCATTCATAACATATAAACCCCTTATATAATTTATTTTTAACAGTATAGCACTTATCATTACACCTGTAAAGACACCTGTATAAACAATGTGAAAAACATACAAAAAAGCGACAGCTTTTAACACTGTCGTTTGATGTATTCGTCAAATCTTTTTATATGATTTTCGGCTGATTTTATTATATTACCGTCTAATTTATAAGGTACTGCATTTAAAATACTTTTCAAAACTTCGTCCGTATCAATATTGTTCACATCATATATTTTACCGCTGTAACCTATTTCGTCAAGTGCATTTTTTGTCTTATCAGAATACGCAATCGGCACAACGGGTATGCCCATTCTTAGCGCAAGCATAGCAGAATGAAAACGTATTCCCAAAATTGCTCCGCAACGCTTGATATTTTTCAACATATCATTTATATCTGTGTATCGTATAATTTCGGTCATATGTTTATTTTTCATAATACCGTAAACTTGATTTGCCACCGAAACATCATCTTCCAAGCCTGTATTAAAACACAAAAGACAAACATTTCTGCCTGTTTCGTTAATAAATCTGTCCGCAATCTCTGCCAACAAATTTATATCCGCACTCTTATGCACACTTATCCCAAGTGCATTTTCACTATGCACATTCGGTATCATTTTATCACTTAACGACAGCACCATATCGGGATATTTTTCACATTTTACATTAGGTATATTCTTCGTTATATATTTATACGAATATCTGTCACGCACCGTCACAAAGTCATATCCGCTGATTTGCTTTTGTATAACTTTTTCGGCAACGCGATTAACAAAACCGCTTATATTGCAGTTTATAACGGCTCTGTTTTTTGAATACCGTTTTTCGCGGTACATATCACGCATACGATAAGCTATACCTTTGTTGTTGTGTATCAAAAATCCCGAGCCTGTCACTTTTAAATACCGGTCAAAACCTATTTTTTCTTCAGTATATTCGGCAATATCAAGTTTGGGAGATGTTATATACAGCTTGTGTTCTTTAAGTCCGTTAGCCGCAAGATACAGCATAAGGTCGTCGCCGAAATTACCGTCAATATATCCGTCAAGCAAAATCCTCAATCTTTTACTCATTCCTTAAACTTCCCATCTCCACGCATACAAAGACGCAACTTTCATTCGCCATCTTAGAGGAAAAATCAGCAATGCAAGGAAAAACGCCTTATGTTTGATACTGCATTTTCGTGTAAGCGCGGACTTTAAATATTTTCTGTAAACATGGCTTGTCATAACTCTGTATGCCGATTCATATGATAATTTTGCACATCGTCCTATATTATATGTAACAATCATTGACGCGGTAAATGACACCGCCTTTTTCATTTCAGGCTCTGCCTCTGCCATATAGTCAATGAACAAATCGCATATCGCCGCCAATCTTCGCTCGCCGTTGCTTACATTATGAAAATGACTTGTTTCATACTGATAGTAATTATAATAAGGTTCGGAAATAAAGCAAACTTTTTTTAAACAGCTAAGCATTTTTAAATTAAACATTAAATCTTCTGAAAAATATTTCTTTGTATCGCAGAATTTCAAGTTGTTTTCCTCAAGAAAGTTTCTTCGTATAAGTTTATTACAAATTTCATAACTGTGATAGCACGTTGAAAAATATTTATCGGCATACTCGCCTTTATCCTCAACAATAACTGTCTTGTCCAACGGTTTAAGCTGAATTTTTCTTGTTCTGTCAGGATATATGTCATATAAATTACACTGCACCATATCCGCATTTTCCTTTTCGGCTTTTTCATACATTTTTTCAAGCATACATTCCTCTATTGTGTCGTCAGCGTCAATAAATGCAATATATTTACCGTTTGCAACAGACATTCCATTGTTTCTTGCATATCCTTGACCGTAATTAAGGTGAGAAATAATTTTTAATCTATCGTCATTTATACCTTTTAATACCTTCAAAGTGCTGTCGTCCGAGCCGTCATTTACCGCTATCACTTCGATATCGGCAAGCGTTTGATTAAGCACGCTGTTTATACATCTTCCTACTGTTTTTTCACAATTATATACAGGTATTATCACACTAACTGCTGTTTCCATACTTTCCTCCGTTCCCGTTTGTTCTATTAATAATATCATAAACATATTTTTTTGTAAATACTTATGATTGACTGTAACCGTTAAAAATGATATACTTAATAAAGTGTTGACACAAACTGTCAACAGCAAAATCATATGTAAAGGAGAACGTGAATGAGTATATTACTTAGTATTATCGTACCTGTCTACAATGTAGGTTCTTTTCTGCCTAAATGTATCAACAGCATTATTTCACAAACCTTTACAGATTTTGAACTTATACTTATAGATGATGGTTCAACGGACAACAGCGTCGAAATATGTGACACCGCCGCAAAAAAAGACAGTCGTGTACGAGTTATTCATAAAGAAAACGGCGGCGTTGTCAGTGCAAGAAAAGCAGGGCTTTCCGTTGCGGTCGGCAAATATGCAGGCTATGTTGACGGTGACGATTGGATTGACGAGCATATGTACGAACATATGATTAATGCAATGGAAAAATATAATTGCGATATGGTTATGTGTGACGTTGAACACGAAAACAAGTCCGTTCCGCTTTCTTCCGGCAGCACTCATATCAATATAAGCGGCGGTTACTATAATCGTGAACAGCTTGAAAATAACGTGTTTCCTAAAATGATTTATACGGGTGTGTTTTATAAGTTCGGAATATACCCTGTCATATGGAATAAGCTCTACAAAAGAGAAAAACTCATTAAACATCAAATGGCGGTTGATGACGATATTCGCACCGGTGAGGATGCGGCTTGTGTATATCCGTATTTGCTTGAATGTGACAGTCTGTATTTCTTGGAAAACCTGTCTTTGTATCATTACAGACGTTCCCGCACTCAAATGACAGTAAGTTATGACAGTTCATATTTTGACTGTTTCAAATCACTGTATGAATTTTTGTCAAATTCATCAATCGCAAATTCACCGTATTCAAATCAACTTGAATACTACTATTCTTATCTGACGAAAACCGCAATAAGCAACGAACTGAAAAAAGCAAATTCAGTTCCGATTAAGACAAAGCTAAATCACATCAGAGAAATATGTACATTTGCCGATAAAAAAGGTTTTATCGATAAAATAGATATTTCCTCCTTGCCGTTTTTCCACCGTATGTACTTCAAACTTATAAAAAGAAACAGACCTTTTTTGCTTACCGTCTGTATAAACATTGTGAGATTTTGGCAAAGATTTTTCAGATGAGGTAGTAATATGAGAAATTTAAAATCAGGATTTATACTTTCATATATATCCATTTTTATACAAAGCATAATCAGCATTTTATACACTCCCGTTATGCTTAGACTTTTGGGTGAAAGCAATTACGGGCTTCTTCAGCTTGCCGTCTCCACAATGTCAAGTCTCAGCATTTTAAGCTTCGGTTTCGGAAGTTCGTATATGCGGTTTTATTCACAATACAAAGCCGACAATGACAATAACGCAATATCGGTTCTGAACGGTATGTTTACGATAATATTTATTTCCGTTTCAATTTTGTCGCTTATCGTCGGCGGTTTTATAACGATGAACACATCAACTCTGTTCGGCAAATCAATGACCGCAAGCGAGATAAAATTACTGAAAACATTGCTCGGCATAATGACCGTAAACCTTGCGTTTACATTTCCGTGCAGTATATCCGATTCGTACATAATCGCACAAGAGCGTTTTTCATTTCAGAAAATTCTGATTATAATATCGTCACTTTTAAATCCCATGCTGACTTTTCCTTTGCTGATTATGGGACAAGGTGCGATTTCCGTTGCGATTTGTATAACGGCAATTACCGTTATAAAACTGCTTTGCGGTATGGTGTATTGTATAAAAAAACTTAATATGCGATTTTGCTTTGCATTTGATAAAAATGTTTTCAAACAGCTTTCGGTATTTTCTTTTTTTGTGTTTTTGAATATTATAAGTGACCAAATTAATTGGAATGTCGATAAAATTCTGCTCGGAATTTTCAGCGGCGCAAAAAATGTAGCCGTTTATTCAGTAGGTTCTCAATTCAACGGATATTTCCTTACATTTTCCTATGCACTTTCGTCACTTATGACGCCAAAGGCACATACGCTTATCGCAAACCATGCCGACAACAGAGAAACAAGCAAATTTTTTGCGTCATTCGGCAGAGTGCAGTTTGTCGTTATGGCTTATATTTATCTTATGATAATCGCAGTAGGCAAACCTTTTATCAAACTTTGGTCGGGGATTGACAGCAATATCCCCTACTATACCGCATTACTGCTTATTTCGCCGCTGCTTGTAACTTCAATTCAATCTATCGGTATTGAAATTCAGCGTGCAAAAGATATGCACAAATTCCGCTCGGTTTTGTACTTTGCAATCGCCGCAATTAATATTGCCGTAAGTATTCCCCTGTGTATAAAATTCGGCGAGCTTGGCTGTGCATTCGGTACGTCTTTAAGCCTTGTTGTCGGGAATATAATTATAATGAATATATATTATCATAAACGCGTCGGACTTGATATTAAATATTTTTGGAAAGAGATTTTTAAATTTATTCCGTCTTTAATTATTCCGATTTTGACGATAATCGTAATCCGTCATTTTGTTTCGGATAATTTGTTCTCAATAGCTTTGTGCGGTATTATCTTCACCATCTTTTATGCAGTGTCAATGTGGTTTTTAGGACTTAACCAAAACGAAAAAAATTTATATAAAAAATGATGCACCTCGAAAGGTGCATCACTACATATTATTCTATTGATTCAATAACAGCATATTTGCCGTCTTTTCTCTTATATACAACATTCATTTCATCAGTTTCCTGATTTTTGAATACGAAGAATGTGTGACCCAACAAATTCATTTGAAGAATAGCCTCCTCAACACTCATAGGCTTAACGGTAAATCTCTTTGTCTTAACAACTTCAAATTCTTTTGTTTCTTCACCCTCTGTATAAGTCGCACCGCTGATTAGTTTTGCGTCAAGAGTAGCATCTCTCTTTATCTTCTTTGAAAGACGTGTCTTATTCTTTCTGATTTGTCTTTCGATAACGTCTACAATCTTATCGATTGCGGCAAGGATTTCTTTATCCGATGCCTCTGCTCTGTACATCATACCTGCCGCATAAATTGTAGCTTCAATATAATCATTATCTTTAATCGTTCCGATTACGACTCTTGCCTCAGATTCATCTTTGAAAAACTTATCAAGCTTTCCCAATTTCTTTTCAACATAATCTCTGATCTTATCTGTCACATCGTATCTTCTGCCAATAATTTTGAACTTCATAAAACTCACTCCTTTTGTGTTTAGCCAAAGATTATTTTTAATAAATTATCTTTGTTACTATATATATACCACCATATTACAAGTTCAAACATTTTTTTTGAAAAAATTTTTATATTTTTTTATGCTTGCATTATATAGGAATATATAGTAGAATAATAAGTTGAGATAATAATTATTAAAATATGAGGTGAAAATATGCTTGGAATTTCATTAACAGTGCTTTTCTCGGCACTTGCCGCTTTTGCTGTATGGTCATATTACATCAATCCGGCACTAAAAAGCAATGTGAAAAAGGATAACAACGCAATGTATATTATTGCCGCCGCGGCAGTGGCATTTATACTTCGTTTAATCCTCGGAGCGGTCTACAGAGGACACAACACTGATATGAGTTGTTTCATAGGCTGGTCAAACGCCGTTTTTGAAAACGGTTTCGGTAAGTTTTACACACTCGATATGTTTCACGACTATCCGCCGGGATATATGTATGTCCTCTATATAGTCGGTGCGATTGAAAAACTGTTCGGTTTCTCCGACGGTGCGCAATACGCACTTGTAAAACTTCCGGCTATTGTATGCGATATTCTCGCCGGTGTACTTATATATAAAGTTGCAAAGAAAAAGTTTTCAGATGGACTTTCAACCGTGTTCGCGTCGCTATACCTTTTCAATCCCGCAACTGTAGTAAACTGTTCTCTTTGGGGACAAGTTGATTCGGTATATACATTGTTTATACTTCTTATGATATACTTCATAAGCGAAAAGAAAATGATTTATTCATATTTTATGTTCGCAATATGTATATTCATAAAACCGCAGGCATTTATATTTACGCCTATACTTATATTCGGTATAATCGAAAATGTATTTATAAAAGATTTCAGCAAAGAAAAGCTGTTAAAGAATTTAGGATTTGGTGTCAGTGCAATAATCCTTATGGTGTTGCTTGCACTTCCGTTCGGAATATCAAATGTAATCGACCAATACACCACGACTATGGCGTCATATCCTTACCTAACGGTCAATGCGTTTAACTTGTGGGGTGCATTGGGTAAAAACTGGGAAGGTCTTTCATCGTTCACAACTGTTATCGGTTATGTATTCCTTATTGCCATTGTCGCATATTCGGTATATGTATTCTTCAAGAGCAAAAACAATGCGAAGTATTACTTTGTCGGTGCATTGCTTGCGTTTATGACATATATGCTTTCAACAAAAATGCACGACCGTTACGCATTCCCTGCAATGGGGCTTTTGCTTTTGGCATTTGTTTCAGTGACTGATTTCAAAAACTTTATTATGTATGCACTTGTTACACTTTCGCAGTTCTTTAACACTGCATGGGTACTGTTTGTATACGAAAAAAGTCCGAACGACTACTTCCGTTCCGCACCTGTTTTGATTGCGTCTTTAATAAATGTCGCACTTATGATATTTGTAGTTTACTTGACGCAAAAACTTTATGCAGGCAACGAACTTAAAGATACGGTAAAAGAAGAAGTTAAGAGTACGAAAAATTCAAAACAAGCATATCAAAAGAATACAAAAAGTTCAAAAACATTCTCAAATACTCCTGTTAAGAAACAGGCTAAATTCACCGTAAGCGAAATATTTCCTAAAATAACCCGTGTAGACGTTATTGCAATGGCGGCTATAGTCGTTGTATATTCATGTATCGCACTTTACGACCTCGGCGATATGCACGCGGCAGAAACGGAATATATGATTTCAGACGCACCTGTAACGCTTGATTTGGGTAAGGACTGCAACATCAGCCAATATAAATTCTTCCTTGGTTCATATGAACTTGAGGACAACCGCAATTTAACAATCACTTTTGCGGACTCATCAAACAATACAACCGCTACGGAAACACTTACAGAGGGTTCTGTATTCCATTGGGAAGAAAAAACAAAGAGCGTTACAGCAAGATATGTTACACTTTCAACAAACGGCACAGAGCTTTCAATGAAAGAATTTGCCTTGCTTGATTCTTCGGGCAACCTTATAGAGCCCGTTTCGGCAACACCGTCAGAGGGACAGGCTTTGTTTGACGAACAGCAGGAAGTTCCGGAGCGTTCATCATTCAGAAACGGCACATACTTTGACGAAATTTATCACGGACGTACAGGCTATGAATTTGTACATCATCTAAACGTATACGAATGGACTCACCCACCGCTTGGTAAAGTATTTATTTCAATCGGTATAAGAATATTCGGAATGTGTCCGTTCGGCTGGAGAATTGTCGGTACTGTATTCGGTATATTTATGTTACCGCTTATATACCTTTTTGCAAAGAAATTGCTAAAGAAATCTTGGCTTGCAATAGTTACTTGCCTTTTGCTCACATTCGACTTTATGCACTTCGCACAGACAAGAATTGCAACAATAGACGTATATATCACATTCTTTGTAATGCTGATGTACTACTTTATGTATAAGTATTACAGCACAAGTTTCTATGATTCGTCATTCAAAAAAGGACTTATCACACTTGCATTGTGCGGAATCAGTATGGGACTCGGCATAGCAAGTAAATGGACAGGTATATATGCAGGCGCGGGACTTGCGGTACTGTTCTTCATAACACTTTACAAGCGTTACAGTGAGTACCGTGTCGCAGTTAAAACACCAAACGGCGAAACAAACGGAATAAGTCACAAATTTATAATTGACAACTTTAAGCCGTATATGATAAAAACAATTTTATGGTGCTGTATATTCTTCGTAATAGTACCGCTTATTATATACTGTCTTGCATATATTCCGTACTTGCAAGCACCGAATTCGCAAGGTTTCAAGACTATTATTGATAACCAAAGTTCAATGCTTACTTACCATTCAAAGACCGTTCTCGGCTCAGAGCATCCGTTCTCGTCACGTTGGTATGAATGGATTATTATGAAACGTCCTATATGGTACTATTCGGGAACAATTACATCGGAGGTTAAAGAGGGTATCAGCTCGTTCGGTAATCCGCTTGTATGGTGGATTGGTATTCCGGCATTCTTCTATATGGTATATTTGATTTTCAAGAACAGAGATAAAAACGCATTATTCCTTGTAATCGCTTACCTTGCACAGCTTGTATCGTGGATACCTGTTACAAGACTTACGTTTATATACCACTACTTCCCTTGCGTACCGTTTATCGTGCTTATGCTCGGTTATTCAATCCTCAACATCTATAACGAGGCGAAGAATAAAAAGGCGGTTATGTACGGTGCATTTGTATATGCAGGACTTGCAATCGTATTGTTTGCAATGTTCTACCCTATTCTTTCGGGTCATCCGTGCAGTGTAGACTACGTTGACCACTTCTTGAAATGGTTTGACTCATGGGTATTGATATAAGATAAGGAGAAAAATTTATGCGTATTATAAATTCAAATGACATTGCAGAAGTTGTTAAGGGTATGTGTATCAAAGCAAATTGTCATATAAACAAAGACATCAAATCTGCACTTAGCAACAGTGTCAAAACCGAAAAATCGGATATTTCAAAAGGTGTTATAGAAAACCTTTTGAAGAATGCCGAAATTGCCGACAGCAAAGAAGTTCCTATTTGTCAGGATACCGGTATGGCGGTGTTCTTTATCGAAATCGGCAATGAAGTTTTTGTTGAGGGTGACACAATAACAGACGCCGTAAACAAGGGTGTTTCAATGGGATATACAGACGGATATTTAAGAAAGTCGGTTGTCCGCGATCCGCTTGACAGAGTGAATACAAAGGATAATACTCCGGCTGTTATTTACTATGACTTCGTTAAAGGCGATAAAATTAAAATCACATTTGCACCGAAGGGCTTCGGCAGTGAAAATAAAAGCAGACTTAAAATGCTTAATCCGTCAGACGGCATAAACGGAGTTATTGACTTCGTTATCGAAACAGTCAAAAAAGCCGGTGCAAACCCTTGTCCGCCTATGATAATCGGCGTAGGTATCGGCGGTACTATGGATAAAGCGGCACAAATTGCTAAAAAGGCTCTTACAAGAGATATTGACGTTCCAAATGCCAATCCTTTTTATGCAGAGCTTGAAAAAACGCTTTTAGAAAGAATAAATAAACTGGGAATAGGTCCTCAGGGTATGGGTGGTACAACAACCGCCCTTGCCGTAAATGTGGAAACATTCCCTACCCACATTGCAGGCTTGCCGGTTGCAGTAAACGTAAACTGTCACGCAACAAGACATACTGTGGAAATTATATAAAATTTGAGCCTGTCCGACAGGTTGATATAAAATTGAATAATCTTGTCCGGATTATAATGAGACTATAGGGTTTTCTGTTTTTGAGTCAAACAGTATTAACCCTATAGTTTTTTTTCGGAATAAATATAAGGAGAATTATTTATGGATCAAACGTTTATGAAAGAAAAAAAGATATTGCCGCTTGTGCTTTCAATGGCTTTACCTATGATAATATCTATGGCGGTAAATTCACTGTACAATATCATCGACAGTTTTTTTGTCGCAAAAGTGAGCGAAAACGCAATGACCGCACTTTCGCTTGTCTACCCAATTCAAAATCTTGTCAATTCTATCGCAGTCGGATTTGGTGTAGGCATAAATGCGGTAGTTGCATTCCATCTCGGTGCGGGCGAAATGCAGAACGCAGACAGAGCAACAACTTACGGATTGTTTCTAAGCTTTATACACGGACTTATACTTACCTTCTTTTCAATATTCGGTATGCCGTACTTCGTAAAAATGTTCACAACCGATACAGATGTTATCAATCTTGCCGTAATGTACTCAACTATCGTGTTTTCATTTTCAACAATAGTAAATGTCGGCATAGCATTTGAAAAGATTTTCCAAGCAGTCGGCAGAATGAACGTATCAATGATAAGTATGATATGCGGTTGTGTCACAAACATTATTCTTGACCCGTTAATGATATTCGGCTTAGGACCTTTTCCCGCTATGGGTATTCAAGGTGCGGCACTTGCCACAGGTATAGGACAGACTATAACGCTTATCATTTACTTCATATTCTACTTTGCAAGTCCTATTCAGGCAAAATTCAGAATAAGTCTGCTCAAATCCGGCAAACGACTTCTGAAAAGGTTATACTCAATCGGTGTACCGGCTATGCTTAATATGGCACTTCCGTCATTGCTTATAACGGCACTTAACGGAATACTTTCCGAATTTTCAGGCTCATATGTTCTTGTACTCGGTGTATACTACAAACTTCAAACATTTATATACCTAACCGCCAACGGTCTTATTCAAGGTATCAGACCTATCATAGGCTATAACTACGGTGCAGGTGAACACAAACGTGTTAAGCAAATATATAACACCGCACTTTTGCTGTCGGCAATAATTATGGCTTTGGGTACTGCACTTTCGTGGATTATGCCGTCTACACTGTTCGGAATGTTTACTGCAAACCCTGCCACGCTTAAATTAGGCGTTACGGCACTTAACATTATCAGTATAGGATTTATCGTATCAGCTGTATCCGTAACGTCCTCCGGTGCTTTGGAGGGGCTTGGAAAAGGTATGCCGTCATTGTGGATTTCGCTTTTTAGATATATAATAATCATAATTCCAGCTGCTTTCGTTTTCAGTAGATTTTTCGGTGCAGTAGGCGTATGGATAAGCTTTCCGTTCGCCGAATTTGTCACAGCCGTTTTTGCGTATTTTATTTATCATAAAGCAAGCAAGAGAATATAAAGACCAGAGCCTGTCGCCAAAATGTCGACAGCTCCAAAAATCACATCATACGATGTAATTTTTGAGTATTGTCAGAGAAAAAATCATAAAGTTCCTCCAAAGTCGAAACTTTAGATTTTAAGCCATTTCTGCCGCACATGTCGCCAGAAATGATTTTTAATGAGGTCGTATCGGAAAGACATCCGACGCTCGTAGAGCGGTTTTGCCACAGGCAAAACTACTGAAAAAGCACCTCAAACTCCCCAAAATAAAGTAGACAAAACCATAAAGGTTTTGTCTACTTTTTTGAAAAGTGCGGTCATTTTATTTGACCGCACTTTTTTATTATCTGATTTTCTTACATTCAAGATAAAATCTCTTATCTGCCGCCTCACCCATTGAGAAAGTTTTTCTCGGAAGTGAGCCGTCCTTTATAACTGTTGTGAACAAGTCGTTCTTCTCCATTGAATCAACCATAAAACCGATTGTATTATCTGCCTTTGCAAGATTTCTTACAACGTCGTTTCCGTGGATATAATCAATTTTACCGCCGTTTTCGGCAAGGTACTTATCAAGAAATTTTTGAAGTGTTCCGACAGGAAGATTTGAGTCTGTATTCTTAATATAGATACTGCCCTCATTACCGCCGTATGTATAATCAATACGCTGACCGCCGTTATCTTCATATTCCGCACCGTAAAACGCAACAAGTTCATCAAGCAATTTCTTCGGCTCTGTTTCAAATATTACACGTTGAATAGGTTCAAATTCAAGTGTTTCGTCGTGGATATTCATAAGCTCAACCAACGCAAAACGTGCAGGGTGAGTTTTAATTTCTTCCTCTGAAAGTTCCTTTTTAATTTCTTCCCAACAAGTCTTTGCGGTTGCAAGAGAATGATTTCCGTCACCTGCCGCGAACATCAACACGCCCTTATCCTTAACACCGTATTTCGCCTCAAAATCAGCCTTATCGCCGAGTTTTTCTATTGCATCAAGTATATTCTTCTTTGCACTTTCATTTACATTATAACCCACGATATGTCCCGAATTTTTCATAAGGTCAAAATCATAAATCTTTTCAAAATCATTTATCTGATTTTCAAGCGGTTCAACAACCGCTTTTTCTCTGTCATCAATAAGTATCAGGATATGCGGTGCCTCAAGCGGTGCATTTTTTCTTATACGCTGTCTTGGCGGAATACGTTCGATAATTGTACCCTCAGTTGCACGAACTTTTGACTGTGAGCCTTTTGAAAAATCGTATTCTTCAAGATCAAGCATTCCGACAATACCGTGACGTGTTTTTCCGTTCGGCTGAGTACGTTTTACATATATAAACGTGTCCTTTAATTCTCTGAAAATACCCTTATTTATATACTCCTCCATTGTGCTGTTTATCTTCTTGATACGTTCGTCTCCGTCACCGTCCTCAAGATAAACCTCAGGGAAAATAATATTCAATGTTGACGGACTGTCGCCGACAATATTTTTTACATCTTCCCAATATTCTCTTTCAGACGTGTATTGGTCACACGCCACAACGCTCCACTTTGTGAAATCAACATTTTGCGGAATAAGTATGTCCGCCGGTTTAAAAATTGCCATAGTTCTGCCCTCCGTTATTCTTTCGTTATGTCTGCGAATACGCAGTCTGTTGCTTTTTGCACATCATTCGGCGAAAGGATAAGCGTTGTACCGCATCTTCCGCCGCTGATTGCGATTGTTTCAAAGTTTTGTGCCGTTTCGTTTATATATGTCGGATATTTCTTCTTCATTCCGACAGGCGATACTCCGCCTCTGATATACCCCGTAAGTCCCAAAAGTTCTTTGACGTGTATCATCTCAACCTTTTTGTTACCCGAAACCTTTGCAAGTTTTTTTAAATCCACTTCGTGATTTACCGCTATACAGCTAACCATTATACCCGTTTTGTCACCTCTTGCGACAAGAGTTTTAAATGATTTTTCAGGCGGAATACCTGTCATTTCGGCGATAGCCTCACCGAAATGCTCGCCGACTTCATCAGCTTCATATTCAACCGTTTCATATTTTATCTTTGACGCATTAAGCAAACGCATTGCATTTGTTACAGTCTTTTTGTCCTTTGCCATTTATATCACCTTATTTTAATTCTACTATCGTTACACCGTCTTCGCCCTCGCCGTATCTGCCGTTTCTGAACGATTTGACGTATCTGTGTTTTTTCATATATCCCTGCAAGCCTTTACGCAAAATGCCCGTACCTTTACCGTGAATAATGCTTACAGGCGAAATTCCCGCAAGGTAGCAATCGTCAAGGAATTTTTCAACATTCATCCACGCTTCTTCAAGATTTTGTCCTCTGACGTCAACTTCCGTTGAAACGTTCTTTGACTTTGATTCAAAAGCCCTCGTACTTCTGACGTACTTTTCAGCCAATTCCTTTGACTTCTTTTCTTCAACCTTACGCAAGTTCGTTATATGCACGTCCATTTTTATAATACCCGCCTGAACACGAACATTGCCGTTTTTATCAGGTTCTTTTAAAACTGTCGCCTCTTGATTCATATCAACGATTTTAACAGTTGCACCCGGTTTAAGATTTTTAGGCGGTTCGACATATGTTTTCTTCGGCTTTGCCGCACGCGCCATTGCCTTATCAATCGTATCTTCTTTCTTTTTCAGCTTGTCACGCATTGCGGAAGTCTTTTTGTCAAGATTGCCGCCGTTTGAAATACCTTGCTGACGCATTTTTTCAAGGTCGCGAATAATGCTGTTCGCCTCATCCTTTGCGTCCATTACAAGTATTTTCGCCTCACGTCTTGCCTCATCAAGTATTCTTGATTTATTTTCTTTAAGCTTTATTCTGTCATTTTCAATCTGCTTTCTGAGATCGGTAAGTTCACGCTTCATTCTTGCCGCCTCGTCAGCCTCTTTTCTCGCCTTTGCACGGTTTTGTTCAAGGTCTGTTATGACGTCCTCAAATTTTATATCCTCATCAGACAATATATCGTTTGCTCTGTCAATTATTCTTTCGTCAAGTCCGAGTCTGCGTGAAATTGCAAACGCGTTTGACTTACCCGGTACACCGATAAGAAGTTTGTAAGTCGGCTGAAGTGTCGCAACGTCAAATTCGCATGATGCATTTTCCACACCGTCAGTCGAAAGCGCGAATAATTTCAATTCACTGTAATGAGTTGTCGCAACGGTTGTAGCCTTTCTTGCACGAAGAAATTCCAATATTGATATAGCAAGTGCCGCACCTTCTGTCGGGTCAGTTCCCGCACCCAATTCGTCAAACAGTGCAAGTGAATTAAAATCAATATTTTCAAGTATGCTCACCGTATTGACCATATGTGACGAGAATGTCGAAAGGCTCTGTTCTATTGACTGTTCGTCACCTATATCCGCAAAAATATGATGGAACACAGCCGCTTCACTGTTATCCTGTGCCGGAATATGAAGTCCTGCCGCCGCCATAATCGAAAACAATCCGATAGTTTTAAGCGTTACTGTTTTACCGCCCGTATTCGGACCTGTTATGACAAGCGTATCATATTCGCCGCCAAGCATTATGTCATTTGCCACGACCTTCTCTTTGTCGATAAGCGGATGACGTGCTTTTTTATATCGTATGATACCCTTGTCGTTCAGTACAGGCTCATTTGCGTTCATATCAAGCGACAGTCTGCCCTTACAGAACATAAAATCAAGCTCCGTGACATACTTATAATCCACAAAAATTGTATGACTGTTTTCTGCAACAAGTGCCGAAAGTTCCGCAAGTATTCGCTCAATTTCCTGTTGCTCTTTTGTATGCAAATCACGGATTTCGTTGTTGTTGTTTACAACGCTCATAGGCTCGATAAACAGAGTTGCACCGCTCGCGGACGTATCGTGTACAATACCGTTTACTTCACCTCTGTATTCACTCTTTACGGGTATAACGTATCTGTCCGAACGCATTGTTACAATAGGGTCTTGCAAAAACTTTTTGTAATGCGTTGAGTGAATCATAGAATTAAGATTTTCCTTAATCTTGCCGTTTAGATTTCTTATTTTTCTTCTGATTGTGTTAAGTTCAGGTGACGCATCGTCGGCAATTTCATTTTCAGAAACGATACACGAATTAATTTTGTCCTCAAGTTGTTTTGCCGTTATGATAGCCTCCTCTATACCGTGAAGAATTGTACATTCTTCGGCTGATTCGTCTATATACGACTTCATACGTCTTGCTACATACAAAAGTCTTGATATGTTCATAAGTTCCTTTGTATGAAGTACACCGTCACGCTCTGTTCTTTTTACTGCTCCAAGCACATTTTCAACAGACAGATTTACCGGCGGTGAGCCGAGCTTTAATAAGGTTGACATTGCCTCTGTCGTTTCTTTCTGTGCCGCCCTTGCGTCCTCTAATTCCGTATACGGAACTATTTCTTCAATGCGTTTTTTTACGTCTTTGCTCTCCGTATATGATGAAAGCCGTTCAAGTATCTTGTCAAATTCAAGCACCTTGAACGCTTTATTCTGTTTATCCATTTTACCTCTCCTATTTTATATAGAATATACTTTTAGATTAGAATACTCACCAATCATAGGCGCCATTTGTCTGAAACCTATTTTTCCGCCGCCTAAAACAGGACCATATTCCTTTCCGTCGTCTTGCCATGAAAATACAGGCAAATCGTCAATTATAAAATCAATCTTACCGTCTTTTTTTACAAGCTTTATATGATAGCTTTCAAATGCGTCCTCGCAATTCGGAATAGGGTCTGCACCTTGTACAACAAGATGAAAGCCCTTGCTTTTTCTTAAATTGCAGGTATGAAAACCTCTTTCCTCGTCCCACTTTCTGCGGAAATATGAAACATGGTACGCATTTATATCACCCGAATGATACAAATTATACTGTCCGTCCCTTTCCTGTAATGACGGATCAAACAAATCTTCACCGTTCACACCCTTTGCCGAAAAGAACAAAATCGCCAATCCCGGCTCTTCAATCGGTCTGAAGTCCCACTCTATCTGCACATCTGACGGGAAGTCCTCGTTGCACCAATACACAAAGTTTGACTTTTGTCCCAAATCGGCAGACAACGCATTTTTCATACGCATTTTACCGTTTTCAAAATATATCTCGGCACTGCCCTCAAGAACGAAATCTTTTACGTCATTCTCGCAGGACAATTTGTTTTCATAAACTAACTTCATTGTTTTTAATCCTCCACAAAAAACTCATCTTAACCTATATTATATCAGCAATATTTACTAAATACAACACGAAATCAAAAAAAAGGATTGAAAAATCTGTGAGAATAGTATAGAATGGTATATATATTTTTATGTAAAGCAATATAATATTGCGAGTGGACGATAAGGAGGTACATTATAATATGTGCGGTATAGTAGGATATATAGGTAAAAATCAAGCAGCTCCTATTTTGCTTGAAGGGCTGTCAAAACTTGAATACAGAGGATATGACAGTGCAGGTATTGCTGTTTACAATAATAATGAATTGGAAGTTGCTAAGTCAAAGGGAAAATTAGCGGTTCTTTCAGAAAAAATTGACGGCGGTAAAAAACTTGGCGGTAATATGGGTATCGGTCATACACGTTGGGCTACTCACGGCGAGCCGTCAGACGTAAATGCTCACCCTCATCTTTCACAATCAGGCCGTTTTGCCGTTGTTCATAACGGTATTATCGAAAACTACATTTCATTAAAGAAAAAACTTGAAAGCAAAGGTTTTGAATTTATTTCTGAAACAGATACAGAAGTTATCGCTCACCTTTTTGAATATTACTACAAAGGTGACATAATGGATACAATGATTAAGGTTATCAACAGAGTTGAGGGTTCATATGCTCTTGGCGTACTTTGCGTTGACTACCCTGACCAATTTATCGCAGTAAGAAAAGCAAGTCCCATGATTGTCGGTCTTGGTGACGAAGAAAACTTTATCGCATCGGACGTTACTGCAATTTTAAAGCACACAAGAGATATTTACTACCTTGAAGATAACGAAATCGTTGTACTTAAAAAGGACAGCGTAAAGGTTTACAATACAGATAAAGAAGAAGTTAAAAAAGAAAAGTTCACGGTTGATTGGGACGTAAGTGCGGCTGAAAAAGGCGGCTATGAACACTTTATGATGAAAGAAATCGAAGAACAGCCAAAAGCTATCAGAGATACCATCAGTCCGAGAATTAAGGACGGCAAAATCGTTCTTGACGATATTTCTCTTACAGAAGAAGATATTAAGAATATCAATAAAATTTATATCGTCGCATGCGGCAGTGCATACCATGTAGGCGTTGTAGGCAAGTATGTAATCGAAAAGATGTGCCGTATTCCTGTTGAAGTACAGGTTGCGTCAGAGTTCCGTTACTGCGACCCTATCGTTGGCAAAGACGATCTTGTAATCGTAATCAGCCAGTCAGGCGAAACAGCCGATACAAAAGCCGCTCTTGAGGAGGCGAAAGCTCGCGGCGCAAGAGTGCTTTCAATCGTAAACGTTGTCGGCAGTGCCATTGCAAAAGCGTCTGATGATGTTATTTATACATGGGCAGGCCCTGAAATCGCCGTTGCGACAACTAAGGCCTACAGTACACAACTTACTGTTATATACCTTATCGCCGCATATATGGCTGATAAATTAGGTAAAATTTCTAAAGAAGAATATGCAGACTTTATTAAAGAAATTGAGTCACTTCCGGATAAGGTTGCTGAAATTCTTAAATCTAAAGAAGATGTTCAGTATCTTGCCTCAAAGTTCTATAATTGCCATTCAATATTCTTTATCGGCAGAAACCTTGACTATGCAGTATCTCTTGAAGGCTCACTAAAGCTAAAGGAAATATCATATATTCACAGTGAAGCATATGCCGCAGGTGAATTAAAGCACGGTACAATCTCACTTATCGAGGACGGTACACTTGTTGTAGCGCTTGCAACAGGCAAGAATTTGTTTGATAAAACAGTTTCAAATGTTAAGGAAGTTAAAGCAAGAGGTGCGGTTGTTATGGGCGTAACAACCGAAGAACATGAACATATGGACGACGTTGCTGACTATACTGTAAAAATCCCTGCAACGCACGAAATGTTACTTCCGTCACTTACAGTTATTCCGTTGCAGTTATTCGGTTACTATGTTGCATCATTAAAGGGCTGTGACATTGATAAGCCGAGAAACCTTGCAAAGTCGGTTACTGTTGAATAATCCTGACAGAAATATTTTTTGTGGTATAATAATATTGATAGAGTGCCTGACAGGCTTTGAATGTCAGACACTCTGTTTTTTTATTTATATTTAATTTGATGGGACGGTTTTATGCCGAACAGAAATAATCTTTTTTATGACGCTGTTAATACAGTCGCTCACAGTCACATTAATTGTGCCTGCAATAACGCTTATCGCAACATTTATCCACAGTTTTGCGGGACGTCGAGGCGCCGTCCCCTACTTTCTCTATTCTTCCCACCATTACAAATATGCTATGACACCACACATACTTTCTTCGTAGGGGCGATCATTGGTCGCCCCTTAATTCGTATTTTACTTACCACCCCTCAGTCGTTTCACGACAGCTCCCCTCAAGGGGCGCCATTGTAGTGGTAGTCACTCATCATTTTGCATAAATAAAAAAAAGTTATTCTATTCTAAATTTTGCAAGTTGCATATTGACAAAACTTTATTTAGTGGTATAATTAAAGCATAGAAAACAGTTAGTTAAGACAACTAACCCCATAGATTGAGCGAAGATAAGACAAGGGTGTTTTATATTTTTAAATATAAAATGCCCTTTTTTCGTAAGATACTTATTGTTAGCTCAGCAAAACATTTTGATTGTACTTTTATTATATATGTGCATCAATAATTTCAGGAGGTATTATTATGGAAAACGGAAATGTAGCAGAAATTTTCGGTGAGAAGGTTTTTAATCTTCCTACTATGAAGGCAAGATTGCCTAAGGATATTTACAAATCATTGCTAAAGACTATCAATGACGGTTCAAAACTTGATATATCCGTTGCGGAAGTTGTTGCAAATGCAATGAAGGACTGGGCACTTGAAAACGGTTGTACTCACTACACTCACTGGTTCCAGCCAATGACAGGTCTTACAGCCGAAAAGCATGACTCTTTCATTCAGCCTACAGATGACAGAACTGTCATTATGGAATTCTCAGGCAAAGAGCTTGTTATGGGTGAGCCGGATGCATCTTCTTTCCCATCAGGCGGACTTAGAGCAACATTTGAGGCAAGAGGTTATACAGCTTGGGACCCGACATCATTTGCATTCATTAAGGATCACTCATTGTACATTCCTACATCATTCGTTTCGTATACAGGTGAAGTTCTTGATAAGAAAACTCCTCTACTTCGCAGTGAGGCTGCAATCGACAAGGCCGCAAGAAGAGTTTTGGCTCTATTCGGTAAATTTCCTAAGAGAGTTGTTTCATATGTCGGTCCTGAACAGGAATATTTCCTTGTTGACAAAAAGCTTAGAAATAAGCGTAAGGACTTACTTTTAACAGGCAGAACTCTATTTGGTGCAAAGCCTGCAAAGGGTCAGGAAATGGACGATCACTATTTCGGTCAAATTAAAGAAAGAGTTGCAGCTTTCATGCAGGAAGTTGACGAAGAACTTTGGAAACTTGGCGTACTTGCTAAGACAAAGCATAATGAAGTTGCTCCTGCTCAGCACGAAATCGCACCTATTTTCTCAACAACAAACATTTCTTCAGATCACAACCAGCTTACTATGGAAGTTCTGAAGAAAGTTGCCGACCATCACGGTCTATACTGCCTACTACACGAAAAGCCATATGAAGGTATCAACGGTTCAGGTAAACACAATAACTGGTCAATCGGTACATCAGACGGCGAACTTCTTCTAAAGCCGGGTAAAAAACCTGAAGAAAACGTTCAGTTCCTATTGTTCCTTGCAGCAGTTATCAAGGCTGTTGACGATTATGCAGATTTACTTAGAGTATCTGTTGCAACAGCAGGTAATGACCACAGACTTGGTGCAAACGAGGCACCTCCTGCTATTATTTCAATGTATCTTGGCGACCAACTTGCAGCAGTTGTTGACCAGCTAAAGAGCGGTAAGGGTGTTAAGTATGAGGCAGGTAAGCTAATCGAAACAGGTGTTGAATCACTTCCTGATATTGAAAAAGACACAACAGACAGAAACAGAACTTCCCCATTTGCATTTACAGGTAACAGATTTGAATTCCGTGCTCCGGGTTCAAGGCAGTCAATCGCAGGTATTAATATCGTTATCAATGCAATCGTTTCCGAAACACTTACAGAAATCGCAGATCAACTTGATGGTAGCAAGGACATTTCAAAAGATGCTCTTGAACTTGCAATCAAGATTTTCAAAGATCACGAAAGAATTATCTTCAACGGTAACGGTTACAGTGATGAATGGGTTGCAGAAGCTGAAAAGAGAGGTCTGTACAACTTAAAGACAACTCCTGACGCTATGCCTTACTTCGTAACTCAGAAGTCAATCGACTTGTTCACAAAGCAAGAAGTATTTACTGATGTAGAAGTTAAGACAAGAGGCGAAATCATGATGGAGGATTACAACAATACACTTCATTTTGAAATGCTTACAATGCTTGAAATGGCTAAACAGGAAATTCTTCCTGCTTGCCTAAAATATACAAAGTTCGTTACAGACGATATTGCTTCAAAGAAAGCACTTGGTCTTAACGCTCCTAAGGAACTTGAAAAGGCTCAAAGACTTACAGAGCTTACAGAGGATCTTATGATTAAGATTGATACTCTTGACGCCGCTACAGACGTTCCTGACGTTGACGTATACGCAGTGGGTATGTATTATAAGGATACTGTTCTTCCTGCTATGGACGCACTTCGTGAAACAGCCGATACTCTTGAAACAATCGTTGCAAAAGAATACTGGCCGTTCCCAACATACACAGATTTACTTTATCTTGTATAATCTAAAGAAACTTCTTTCTTTGTTATAAATATAGTAGCAACAAAAAATCCGATGGAACAAACCATCGGATTTTTTGATATTTATATATATTTTATATTTCTCTGTACTTTGCCTGACCTATTTCGTAAAGGTCGTTACCCTCGCAATCTATAAGCACGACTGCCGGGAAATCTTCAACTTCAAGTTTTCTGATTGCCTCCGTACCCAAATCGTCATATGCGACAACTTCGGCTTTTTTTATCGATTGTGCAATCAATGCACCCGCACCGCCGATTGCGCCAAGATACACAACTGTATTACGTTTCATTACGTCAACAACTTCTTTGCTTCTTGCACCCTTGCCTATCATACAGCCAAGTCCGTTATCTAAAAGCATTGGCGTATACGCGTCCATTCTGCCGGCTGTAGTCGGTCCGCAAGAGCCTATAACTTCGCCGGGTTTAGCAGGACATGGACCTGCATAATAAATCACGTTGTCGGTCAAATCTATCGGGAACGGTATTCCGTTTTTGAAATTTGTCGTCATTCTTTCGTGTGCCGCGTCACGCGCTGTGTATATTGTTCCTGTTATAAGCACGCTGTCGCCTGCTTTCAGGTCTTTAATTTTATCCTTTGTAAATGGTGTTGTGAGTCGTTTTTCCATTTATTCTCCCTCCACTAAAAAATCTTCTACACTTTTTAAAATATAGTTCGCCCCAAGTTTTTCAAAATAACCTCTTGCTCTCTCGCCTTGTATTCCCGTAAGCACCGCACAAAAGTCAGCACCCATCGTCTGTGCCGCCAGAATATCCGCACCTGCGTCGCCGACAACAAGTGTAGTCTTTATTTTCGCTTTATCATAATCGCCGTCAACAATGCGTTTATTGCTGTAATCAGTGCCGTAAAGCGCCTTTAGGAACATATATGGATGCGGCTTTGTAAGTGCATTGTTGTTAAGCTCTTTTTCAGCCTCGACAACATTATCATAATTGCAAAGTCCGTTTTGTGCAAAATACTGCTTTATCCCCCAATTTTCAATCGGCGGCAGCATTTCTATATACGGTCTGCCCGTACCTGTACACACGCGTTTATTTTGGCTTAAAAGACTCATTATTGCAATAAGCTTATTCTTATCGACAATCGGTTCTTCCTTATATAAAAGCCCCGTTTTGCCCGTATTAATCGGTATATAGCCAAAAGTCTTTTTAAACAGTTCATCACCAAGAAACCACGTCTGAAATATATCTCGCATAGTCGTCCACATAGTTCCGTTGCGTTTCAGCCATTCATAATCAAAACCTGTTTTTTCGGCACATTTAATTGCAAGATTATCGTATTCATCAATAATATTGTCTGACAATGACCTTGCATATTCAAGCACTTTGTCAAAATAATTCCAATCATTTTTTCCGTTGCATATCCATGCTATAAGCACCGTCACATAACCCAAATCCCAATTTGAATTAACACCCTTGCCTTTTAAAACGCTTATCAGCTCATCGTCTGAAAAAACGTGGCTTCGGATTTTTGAAATATTTTGCATACACTCTGTGGCATTAATTTTTTGACCGCTGTTGTAATTCAGATATTCCCAGACAGTGAGTGCCGCACAATTCCAATAATTCTGTTCACTTGTTATAACACCGTCCATATCAAATATAACGGTATCGTATTTATCAAGAAATTTTGCGAGTTTCATATTTTTAATACTTTGTTCCTTTCAGATTTTATCTGTTTTCAGAAATAGGGACACTAAATTTTAGTGTCCCTATTTAGTGTCCCTAATATTATTCTATTACCCAATCAATTTTTCCGGCTACACCGCTTGTTTTGCCCTTGCGGCTTTCAGACACTTCAAATACCTTATTCAAAGCACTTCCGAAACTACGGTATATTGCCTCCCAAATATGATGTCCGTTATGACCTTTTACAAGGTCAATATGAAGTGTACACATAGCCCCCTGTGCAAAGCCTTCAAGGAATGTTTCCAAATCCTCCGTATCCATTCCCTCGACTTTTTCACTAAGCTCAATACCGTGATAATCAATATCGCAATATGCTCTTGATTCAAAGCTCAACGCACATTCCGCTTTTGCCTCATCTATAATACCGACTGCGTCACCGAAACCTCTCGCACCGTCTGTACGGTCGATATATTCCTTTGCCGCCTTACCAAGTGCAATACCTAAATCTTCACATATAACGTGTGTCAAAACAAATTCATCAAGCTTTAAGTCAACATCAATATTGACCTCACCGCGCCATGCAATATGCTCAATCATATGATTTAAAAACGGTATAGGTGTCTTTATGTACTTTCTGTAATCCTTTTTAAGCGGTGCAAAATCAAGCACAACGTTCATTTCGGATTCGGTTGTTTTTCGGGTAACTTTTATCTTTTCCATAGTGGTATCCTCTTATAATAATAAATTCAAAATTGTTTTCATAGGTATCAATTTTGATTTTGAATAATTTCAAAATTGTTCGTATATGGGACGACAGGTCAGCGACGACGTATGCTGATACTTCAAGCTGACGGGAGTTTCATAGGCGTCAATTTTGATTTTGAATAATTTCAAAATTGTTCGCATATGGGACGACAGGTCAGCGACGACGTATGCTGATACTTCAAGCTGACGGGAGTTTCATAGGCGTCAATTTTGGAATTATTTTCTTTCTTTGACGGCTAAACCGTGCGTGTCAAATCCTTCGACCTTTGCAAATCTGTAAGCGTAATCTCTTACCTTTTCAAAACCGTCTTTTGACGCATAGCCTACTGATGAACGCTTTAAGAAGTCTTGAACACTTACTGATGAATAAGTCTTTGCAAAACCGCCTGTCGGCAAGATTGCGTTAGGACCTAAAACGAAATTACAAAGTGTTACAGGTGTGTAATCGCCAAGAAGAATTTCACCTGCATTCTTAATCTTAGGAAGTGTATCAAAAGGCTTTTCTGTCATAACTTCCATATGTTCAGGTGCGTATTCGTTTACAAAATCGATTGATTCGTCAAGAGAATTTGTAAGAATTACACCGCCGTATGTTGTAAGGTTTGTTTCTATAAATTCTTTTCTCTTCGGAGAAATCTTTTCAAGCTGTCTGTTTACAATCGGAACAACCTTTTCAACAAGTTCCTTTGAGTGAGTAACAAGAAGTGCGGCACTGTCAGGGCCGTGTTCAGCCTCAATCATCCAGTCAAGAGCAACCTTTTCAGGGTCAGCCTTTTCATCTGCAAGAACAATAATTTCACTCGGGCCTGCCGGCAAACCTGCGTCAATATGGTTTGCAAGAACTCTCTTTGCGGCAGTTGCATAACTGTTACCCGGTCCAATTATCTTATGACACTTAGGAATTGTTTCAGTACCGTATGCAACGGCTGCAACGGCTTGAATACCGCCGACTTTATATATTTCAGTGATACCGATTATCTTTGCCGCAGCCAAAATAGCGTCGTCAACTTCACCTTTTTCATTCGGAGGTGTTACAACAACAATCTTAGGAACTTTCGCAACAACTGCCGGTATACCAAGCATACACAAAACTGATGGGAATGAACCCTTACCGTGAGGAACATACAGACATACGTCAACTATCGGAGTGGTCTTTTCGCCTACCATAAGTCCGTCATCGACCATAGTAAACCACATTTCCTCCGGAAGTTGCTTTTCATGGAAATCGTATATATTCTTATAAGCATATTCAATAGCCTCTCTTGTTTCCTTATCAAGGTTATTGTAGCCAGCCTCTATCTCTTCAGGTGTTACTTTCATTTTATCAGCAGTAAGCTGTACACGGTCAAACTTTGCAGTATATTCCAATACTGCCTCGTCACCACGTGCCTTGACATCGTCAGAAACTTCTTTGGCAACTTTCATTTGTTCTGTAATATCAAGCTCTGCACGTTTCATTATGAAATCATACTGCTCTTTTGTCATTTTTGAAAGTTCATAAATATTCGGGTTCATTGTCTTCCTCCTAAGTTTATTTGTTCAAGAAATCTTTCATCTTTTCTGCAAAAGATTTCTTTTGTTTATAATTTTTATCTTCTTCAAATTCACGCAAAAGTTCTTTTTGCTTTGAATTAAGGTTTCTCGGCACTTCTACGTTTACAGTAACGTATTGGTCGCCTCTTACCTTACTTCTGATTGACGGAATACCTCTGCCCTTCATTCTGAATTTTGAACCTGTCTGAGTTCCCTCAGGGATTTTCAGCTCAACAGGGCCGTCAAGTGTAGGTACTTGTACGGTTGCACCCAAAGCAGCCTGTACAAATGATATAGGCATATCTATAAATACATTCGTTCCCTCACGTTTAAACATCTGATGCGGATGTACTCTTATTGTAAGAAGTAAGTCGCCGTTAGGACCGCCTTTATCGCCGGCCTCGCCTTTACCTGAAAGTTGAATTGTCTGACCGTCATCAATACCCGCCGGAATATCAACTTCTATCTTCTTCGACTTTCTTACCTTACCTGTACCGCGACAGTCAGGACAAGGATCTTTTACAATCTTACCTTCACCGTGACAGTGCGGACAAGTCGTAACGTTAGTCATATAACCCAGTACAGTTCTTTGTTGTGTACGGATTTGACCTGTTCCGTGACAATGCTGACAAGTTTGTGCGGTAGTACCCTTTTTAGCACCACTGCCACCGCAAGTTTCACATTTTTCCTGTGCCTGTATACTCATTTCTCTGTGACAGCCGAATGCCGCTTCTTCAAAAGTTAGATCAATAATCTTACGAATATCAGCACCGCGTTTTGGTCCGTTTCTTCTTTGACCGCCGCCGAATCCTCCGAAACCGCCTCCGAAGAAATCGCCGAATATATCGCCAAAGTCAAAACCGCCGCCGTTAAAGCCACCGCCGCCCGCTCCGAAGTTCGGGTCAACACCTGCGTGTCCGAATTGGTCGTATTTACTTTTCTTTTCAGGGTCAGAAAGCACTTGATAAGCCTCGTTTACCTCCTTAAACTTTTTCTCCGCCTCTTTATTGTTCGGATTAAGGTCAGGATGGTATTTCTTACTCATCTTTCTGAATGCCTTTTTTATTTCATCATCAGAAGCACCCTTTGAAACTCCGAGCACCTCATAATAATCTCTTTTTTCAGCCAATTTTTTCACCTACCTATGATATTATACTACAATATTTTAGTTTTGTAAAGTGTTAATACAAAGGCTCTGTTAAAAGCCTTAAAAGGACGGACATTTGTCCGTCCTTTTAGCGTTTTCATTATTATTGTTGATTGTTATCGTCGTTGTCAACTTCTCTGTAATCAGCCTCATAAACACCGTCATCATTTGGTGCACCCTGTTGTGCATTAGGATCACCCTGCGGATTAGCTTGCTGATACATTTGCTGTGCAACTGCGTAGAACTTTTCTTGAAGTTCGTCTGTAGCCGCCTTAATAGCTGCCGAGTCTGTACCCTTTAGAGCCTCTTTAACCTTGTTTACTTCAGTTTCAACCATTGACTTTGTATTATCGTCAATCTTATCACCTGCATCTTTAACAGCCTTTTCACATTGATATACAAGTGATTCTGCGTTGTTTCTGATTTCAACTTCTTCTTTACGCTTTTTATCTTCTTCAGCGTACTTTTCAGCTTCTTTAACAGCTCTGTCAATATCTTCGTCACTTAGGTTAGAAGATGCTGTAATAGTAATCTTCTGTTCGTTGCCTGTGCCAAGGTCTTTAGCACTTACGTTTACGATACCGTTTGCGTCAATATCGAATGTAACTTCAATCTGTGGCACACCTCTCGGAGCAGGAGCAATTCCTGTTAGATTGAAACGTCCCAAAGTCTTGTTGTACTGAGCCATTTCTCTTTCACCTTGAAGAACGTGTACTTCAACAGAAGTTTGACCGTCTGCGGCAGTTGAGAATATTTGTGATTTGTTTGTAGGGATTGTTGTATTTCTTTCGATAAGCTTTGTAAATACACCACCCATTGTTTCGATACCAAGTGAAAGCGGTGTAACATCAAGTAGAAGAACGCCTGTTTCTTCACCGCCAAGTACACCTGCCTGTCTTGCAGCACCTACTGCAACACATTCGTCAGGGTTGATACCCTTATTAGGCTCTTTGCCCATTTCTTTCTTAACAGCCTCTTGTACAGCAGGAATTCTTGAAGAACCGCCGACAAGAAGGACTTCATCGATTTGTGATGCGTTAAGACCTGCGTCATTCATAGCGTTTCTGATACATGTAAGTGTTCTTGCTACAAGGTCAGCTGTAAGTTCATCAAACTTAGCTTTTGTAAGTGTAATATCCATATGCTTTGGACCTGTTGCGTCAGCTGTGATGAATGGAAGATTAATGTTTGAAGTTGTTGTTGTCGAAAGTTCAATCTTTGACTTTTCAGCAGCCTCTTTTAATCTTTGCATAGCCATCTTATCTGTTGAAAGGTCTACGCCCTCTGTTTTCTTAAATTCGTCAAGCAAGTAGTTGATAATTGCCTGGTCGAAATCGTCACCGCCAAGGTGAGTATCACCATTTGTTGAAAGAACTTCAAATACACCGTCATCAATGTCAAGGATAGATACATCAAATGTACCGCCGCCAAGGTCGTATACCATTACTTTCTTACCTGTGTCGCTTACACCGTATGCAAGAGCTGCGGCAGTAGGCTCGTTGATAATTCTCAAAACTTCAAGACCTGCAATCTTACCTGCGTCCTTTGTAGCCTGACGCTGTGAGTCGTTGAAGTAAGCAGGAACTGTGATAACAGCCTGTGTTACAGTTTCACCAAGATAGCTTTCTGCATCTTGCTTTAACTTTGTAAGAATCATTGCCGAGATTTCTTGTGGTGTATAAGCTTTACCGTCGATTGTAACTTTTTCGCTTGTACCCATTTTTCTCTTAATTGACATAATTGTTCTGTCAGCATTTGTTACGGCTTGACGCTTTGCAACCTGACCTACAATTCTTTCACCGTCTTTTTGGAATGCAACAACTGAAGGAGTTGTTCTTGCACCTTCGCTGTTAGTGATAACATTAGGGTTACCGCCTTCCATAACAGCCACACAACTGTTTGTTGTACCTAAGTCTATACCTATAATCTTTCCCATTTTTAATTCCTCCTAATTTATAATTAATTTGCTACTTTTACCATACTGTGTCTGACTACTCGGCCGTCCTTATATATGTAGCCTTTCATTAAATCCTCGACAACTGTGTTGTCGTCTATTGTTTCATCTTCAATGTGCATAACCGCATTATGAAGATTAGGGTCAAACTGTTCACCCTCTGCCTTAATCGGCGTAACGCCCAACTTTGAAAGCGTTTCATTGAACTGTTTTAAAACCATTTCAATACCGTCTTTCATTTTTTGACCGTCCTCCGACTGAACTTCAGTCGCAAGTGCTCTTTCAAGGTTGTCGCCTATCGAAAGAATTGCACCGACCGTATCAATTACCGCGTCACCGTAACGCATATCTTTTTCACGCTGCGAACGCTTTTGGTAGTTGTCATATTCGGCATACAGACGCATATATTTATCAGTCTGTTCTTTCAGCTTTTCTTCAAGGACTTCCTCGTTTGACTTTTCTGCCTCTTTAGGTTCAGCCGTTTTTTCTGTTTCTTTATCTAATGTCTCCTCATTGACTTCCTCATTCTTCTTAGCCATCTGATTACCCCTTTCTCTACTCATCACTTATATATTCGTTGAGTATTTTATCTATTTCATTTGAAATAAGGTCAAGGCTTGCAAAAACCTTTGAATAATTCATCCGTTTAGGTCCGATAACTCCGATTTTCCCGGCTTTTTTATTGCCGAGTGAATAATTGATAGTTACCAATGAGCAATCCTGCAATATTTCAAAATCGTTTTCTTTACCGATTTTAGCCTCAATTCCGTCAGCGTCGCTTGAGGCAACAAGCTTTTTCAAATTTTCTTTGTCATCAAGGAAAGTAAATATCTTTTCCGCTTTTTCAACATCGTTGTATTCGGGATATTTCAATATTGACTTTGCATTGTTGACATATATTTCTGTTTCACCGCTGTCCGTTATCGTTTCATACACAAAGTGCATTATATCAATCAAAACTTTCGGATGAAGTGAAAGTCTGTTTTCAATATCTTTTTGAATATCCTGTATCTTATCAAACGTTATCTCTCCGGCTTTAAGTCCGGCAAGATGTTCGTTTAATATATTTGCAAGTGACATACACGTTGCACTGTCAATGTCGATATTCATCACCTTGTTTCTTACAGTTCTTGTTACAACAATAAGCATTACCGTTTGCGTGGCAATCGGCACAAGGTCAATCTTGTTAATTTCAAATTCCTGCTCCTTAGGCGCTGTAACAACCGTTGTATATTCGGTAAGATTTGACGCTATTGCACCGGCATATCTAATCAGCTTTTCAAGCTGACTGACACGCGTTTCAAGTACGCTTTGCAGCTGTGCAACTGCTTCCATACCTATTTTATACTTCCGCATAAGCGAATTAACGTAAAATCTGTATCCCTCATCTGACGGAATACGTCCCGCAGAAGTATGCGGTTGTATCAGATAACCCATTTCTTCAAGGTCTGCCATTTCATTACGGATTGTCGCGCTGGACAAACCCAAGTTTTCCTTTTTGGAAATCGACCTTGAACCGACAGGTTCAGCAGTGCCTATATATTCATCAATGATTGCTTGCAGGATTTTTCTTTTTCTGTCGTTCAAATCCATATACAAACATTCCTTTCTATCTTTAAACAAGATGTCATATAAGCATTTTCTTGTTAGCACTCATACACCTTGAGTGCTAACAATTATAAGATACCACTATTATACCCGATTGTCAAGTGATTAATATAACTTTTCATAAAATGTTCATAAATTATCCCATATTGCCAAATTTCTTATACAAACTCGCACAAAATCGAGTTTGACACGTTAATCCCGTCCAACGTAAGACTGTATCTTCCGTCAATATATTGCATAAGTCCGAGCTTTATAAATTTATCAAATTCACTGCCGAATACATCATTTATACCCTTGCCGAAACGCGACTTAAAATCAGTTTCGCTTACTCCCCTGTTCATACGAAGTCCGGTAATCATAAATTCTGCTATCTTATCATTTTCGCTCAATTCGATTACTTCCTTTTCCGCACCGCCGATATATTCGTTTATGTCGGACGTGTTGTAAAAACGGCAGTTTCCGATATATGAATGTGCCGCCGTACCTAAGCCGATATACTCCTCACCTGTCCAATACTTTACGTTATGCCTGCACTCGTATCCGTCCTTTGCGAAATTCGATATTTCATATTGTTTAAAGCCGTTCTTACCGAGAAAATCAACTGTATGCATATACATTTCTCTGTCAGTATCTTCATTCGGAATATCAAGCAATCCTTTTGAATATTCCTTTTCAATAGGTGTTCCGTCCTCAATTATAAGACTGTATGCCGATATATGCTTTACAGGCAAGCTGACGGCTGTGTTTAAAGTATTTTTTAGACTCTCAAACGTCTGTGACGGCAGTGCGGTCATAAGGTCAAGATTTATATTTTGAAAACCCATTTTATCTAAATGACAAATTGTATTATATGCCGTCTTTGCGTCGTGTATTCTTCCGATTTTTTTCAGTTCATCATCATTGAACGACTGTACACCTACGCTTATACGATTTATACCGCCGTTTAACATTGCTTTAATTTTGTCATCATCCATTGTTCCCGGATTTGCCTCTGTCGTAAATTCGCAGTCACTCGCAACGTCAAATACATCAAAGCACATTTTCGTAACTTCTTCGATTTGTTTCGGTGTTAAAATTGACGGTGTACCGCCGCCGATAAATATTGTATCTATTTTTTCTCCCCTGTATTGTTCCGCCTCACGCTTTAGCGCGTCAACGTATTTGTCCGCCGTATCCTCCATACACGGAAATGATACAAAATCACAATACTTGCATTTTTGTTTGCAAAACGGTATGTGAATATAAAGTCCTTTCATAAGTCACCTCAATAAAAAAAGGACTTAACAGTCCTTTTTTATTCAATTCAATATTAATGTTCGTGTCCGCAGTCGCAGTCATCATCGTCACAATCGCAATCAAACTCAAGTTCGATTTCTTCGTGACAGTTCGGACATACGATAGCGTTATCATCGTCAATCATATCAAAATCAATCATAACGTCTTCACCACAGTTAGGACATTGAATTTCAAAATAATCATTTCCGTCACTGTCGTAATCATCGTCATCATAATCGTCGATATAATCATCGTCGTCATCGTCATCATAATCGTCATACTCATCGTCACCGTACAAATCGTCGGCAATTTCAAGTACGCAATCATCAAGCTCGTCAACAACATCTTCAACATCATCAACTCTTGAGTTTAATTCTTCAATAGTATCAGCCATTTCAGACATAACGTCAAGCAATTTGATAATAAGCTTACCTTCGTCACTCTTTGGGCTAAGGTCAAGACCGTCTGCATAACCCTTTAGATATGAAACTTTTTTAATTAAATCTTCCATAATTAATCTCCTTTCATTCAAAAGGCTGAAAGAAAATTGTTCACAACACAAAATAAGTGCCGTGTGCGATTTTATTCAGACTTATTTTACTCTTTCCATGTATTCGCCTGTTCTTGTGTCTACTCTGATAACTTCGTTCATATCAACGAATAGAGGTACTTGAATTGTAGCACCTGTTTCAAGAGTAGCAGGCTTTGTAGCGTTTGTAGATGTGTTACCTGCGAAACCCGGTTCTGTATCAACGACTTCAAGTTCAACGAATGTAGGCGGTTCAACACCGAATACGTTACCCTTGTAAGACATAACCTTACATACGTCATTTTCCTTAACGAACTTCATTTGTTCTTCGATTTCTGACTTAGCAATGTCAAGCATATCGAATGTTTCGTTGTCCATAAAATGATAGAAATCATCATCACCGTATGAATAAGCCATATCCTTTCTGTCGATATGAGCTTCTTCAAACTTTTCTGTAGGTCTGAATGTCTTTTCAACGACACCGCCGCTGATTATGTTCTTAAGCTTTGTTCTTACGAAAGCAGCACCCTTACCAGGCTTAACGTGCTGAAATTCTACGATTTGAAATACATTACCTTCGTGTTCAAAGGTTCTGCCATTTCTAAATTCACCAGCTGTAATCATAAATTAATCCTCCTGAATCTTTTGTAATTTAATATTAATAATTATATTTTAATATATTTTGTCTAAAAAATCAAGTATTTATTAGTTTTTTTTCCTTTTTATTATTACAGGTTTAAAACTTGTAAATTAATAAAATGATATTAGCGTACTATCGCCGTTCTGCTATCGGCATCCCAATCTACGTCATATCCCATATTTTCCGAAAGGAAGCGTAGCGGTACCATTGTTTTGCCGTTTACGAGTCTTGCAGGCACATCCATTTTAGCGGGTTTATTATTTATTCTTGCGTTGACGTTATCTATTGAAAATGTTACTGCCTTATTCTCAATCGTTGCTGTTGCTGTCTGAGTTTCACTATCCCATTCAACATCTGCTCCCATTTGCTCGAACAAAAATCTCATAGGCACAAGCGTACTGCCGTCTTCGATAATCGGCGGTACGTCAAAGCCGAGAATATTACCGTTAAACTCAATATAGGGCGTATCCGACGGGCATTTTTCATTTAATACATCTTCAATATCTGCCATATCATATTCTATTAATCTGTTTCTGGTCCATAAAACAAGCTTATCTTTCCACAAATCACATATAATAATATGTTCATCATCACTGTCTGCAGGGATTGCTACATCAACAGAATATACACCGTCACGAGATATTCTGAATGTATCAACATTATCATATTGTGTTTCAACATAGATATTACCCTTTGCTTTATAGTAACATGTTATAGGTCTTTCTTGCACCACTTTAATTAAATCCGACTTATTTTTTTCTATGAACATATCTTTCACTTCAAACCTATAATTACTTAAGTTTACGTAATTTGTCAACTTTCCTTGAAATACAAGCGTATTTCTGCCATTGCTTTGCGGCATACTACTCCTTTCATTATCAATTTGCCAATCAATCGCATCATAAGAATAGTAAATAGTATTTTTACTTTCATATTCTTGTGGTCCTAATTTTGTGTATTCTTGTGTTTCAGCATAATAAACACCGTCTACATATTCAAAATCGGTTAACGGATTATCCAACTGAACTTCGCATAACAAATTAAAATTTTCATCCAATATATATATTGGCATAATTGCCGAACCACGTTTTCTTATCATTTTATCTATTACTAGAGAAGGGTTGAAATATATTTCATTATATACAATATATTTATCCCCGTAATGCTTAATTTTCGCACGATGCAATCCACTAATTTTCATACGCACCTCATCGCTAAGATCCATATCACGCCACTCTACCAAATCATCGGATTTTGTAAATTTAGTATCTAAAAAAGGGCATTGTATAAATTCAGTACCTGTCCACCAGAATTGAATTCCGTTGTTAGTTTTCACAACTATATCACGATATTTATAACAAGAATCTAGAGGCTTATCGTAATCATTACTTTTTAAAACTACTGTTTCTGCATTCGCACTTAATGTTGTTGATAATAAAACAATAAATAATAATCCTATCATAAACTTTTTCATTCTTTTATCCTCCCCAAAATACAAAAAAGGGTGCAAAGTCTTATTTGTTGTCAAAGACTTTACACCTTTTAATAAATCCTTATGTCCTATACTGTTTTATTTAATTCAGCCTTTAACTGATTGATTTTACTGTCTAATTTTATCAGTTGTTATTAATATATTTACATTATAACATATATTTTTCAAACTGTAAAGACTTTGTCAGTTAAAAATTGCAAGTTCCGTTAGGGCAATGCGATTGGATATATTCGTCAAGTATTTTTGCCGCAAGACCGACTTTATCTTCGCAAGTGCGTTTCTTATAATATTCTTCTGTTCTCTTTGACGGAACGGGACTGTTATCTTTTCCGTCAAGTCCTAAAAGTTCTCGGCATATAATAGAGCCTGTTTCCGCTTTAAATTGATTTGCGAGTTCCTGCACAAGTGCGTAGGTATCTTTTTTACCCTCATAATCTTTCGCGTCGTCATATCCGTACAAAATTCCGACAACCATAAACATTCCCGTTACGGCACCGCAAACTTCTCTCATTCTGCCCATTCCGCCGCCGAATGATGACGCAAGTCTCAGTGCCGTCTTTTTATCCATTTCCATCAAGTCGCTAAACGCCGCCACCATTGCCTGTGAGCAGTTGTATCCCTCTTTAAATGCCTGTCTGGCAAGTTCTTCTCTTTTGTTCATATTAATCACCTTACGTTTTTATTCTAATTATATCACACTTGTCAAATAAAAAAACTGCGAGTATTGTTACCCGCAGTTTTTCACATTATTCAGCTGTTAATCTTTCATATTCAGCCTGTGTAATCGGCATTACAGTACCGTGACGATATGTACCGTCAAACGAGAAGTCTGAATCTGCCGTAAATTCACCCTTTGTAATATCGGTTGTTACAAAAGGCTTATAGCCCTTACTCTTTGAGAAGTAGTCAAGAAGTAAGCACCATTCATTTTTACCGTTTAATTTATAAATTGTAGGACCTTCATAGCCTGTCATACTACCCAAATTATAGTTTGCAACATCTTTCCAATCACCGCTTAGAGATGTACACTCCTGCATTGTGATACTTGATTTTGCCTCATTCTTTGTAAATCTGTAATATGTACCCTCATGGTCGATAATAGTTGTATCAATAACCGCGTTAGGCTCTTCTATATACAATTCAGGAGCAGAGAATGTCTTGAAGTCCTTTGTATAACTTCTGTAAATTCTGTACTTTTGATAGCTGTCATCGCTTACAACCGATGCCCAGAATACCATATATTCATCCTTTTCAGGGTCATAGCAAGCCTCCGGCGCCCATGTACAACCGGCATTGTCATTATTAATCTTTACAAGGCTTGCCTCGCTCCAATTAACAAGGTCACTGCTTTCCCATACAACAATGCTCTTTGAGCCTTGCTGTGCGGCGGCTGTCCAGTTATTCTTTAAGTTATAGACGCTTAAGTCTGTTGCGATAATAAAGAACTTACCGTCCTCACCGCGAAGAATATACGGGTCACGAACGCCCTGTGTACCGACATTACTTGTCAAATACGGTTGTTTATTATTAAGCGTTGTCCATGTCTTACCGTCTTTTGATACTGAGAAATAGATTTGTTCACGAGTTGCGTCCTCTTGTGTATCAACGAAGTGAACAAACAAGTACGCACTCATATCATCAAGGTTCTTAATATTAATTGTCTTTTCCACCTTTTTCTTTTCTGTTGTTCCGTCTGATAATGTTGCTGTTATTTTATACTTACCTACTTCAAGATTATCAAAACTGCCTGCCGCATTTGTCTGCTCTGTTCCGACTGCCGTACCGTCTGAATCAGCCAATGAAACCTTTACGGCATACTTATCTTTCGTCGAATCACAGTCACTTGCATAAACGATTTTATTTCCGTCGGCATATGCTTTGAAACTGTCAATAACCGCTGTATATCCCAATACAGTTACGTCGAAGTTTCTTGTAAATTCAACACCGTCTTTTGTCATTTTTGCAGTCAAAGTAGCTGTTTTTGTTTCGTCACTTCTTGTAATCTTACCTGCCGTTGTAACCACAGCAGCGTCTGAAGTTGACCAAGTAACACCCTCTTGCGTAGGGATTGTAATGTCAGATGTAACAGCTGTCAAATCACCCAAATCAAGTGAATTTAAAGGATTTTCGTAAGCATAGTTATAGATTACAAAATCATCTATATAACCTGTTGCATACTCGCCAGAACCCCAGTTAGCCTTACCGATATATGCAACTGAATTTTTGCCGAGCATATCCGAAATATTAACTGTTGAATTAACACTGCTTGTTCTTGTTCCGTTTACATAAACATCCGTTACGCCGTCGGCAATCGAAATGATTACATCGTTCCATTCATTTGTGTTATACGCACCTTTTGCCGCCTCACTTCTTGTACCGGAATTATTATATCTTTCAGATGTAAGTGTGCTGTTGTTTGTCATTGCACCAAGATACTGTTCCTTTTGATATGTCTGTGCACTGCTGTTTGGTGAGGCAAAGAACCACCATGATGTTGTTGTGGTTGTCGGCTTAACCTTAAATGAAATTGTGATATTTTTCTGACCTGTCAAAAGTGAATTGCCGTTTGCGTCTGTAAGCGTAACAACCGTTCCGCTTGTTCCGTCAAACTGAATACACTTCTTATTGTCAACCGTAACAAATTTCGGTGTACCTGTTGCCTTGCCGTATGATGATGTACTTGTTAAGTCACCGTTATCAAAATTCATATTGATAAGTTCGCCGCTTTCAGGAACCGTCGGTGCTGCGGTTGGTTCAGGAGTCGGCGTCGGTGCCACCAACTCACTGCTGTAAGATATTACATCTGCGTCAAAGTTATCATATGAAACAACTCTTCCTCTTGCACCGTTGTATGAACCTGTTAATTCAAGCGATTTAACGCTTATAGGTGTGCTTATTGTTCCTGTGTAACTTACATCAGTCTCACCGCCTGTAAAGCTTACGCTTGCCGAGCCTGTTCCGTCTATTATAATTTCTACCTTTTTATTAAGTCCCATATTATTTGCGTACTTCTGTGATGAAGTCTGCCAACCGTTTGCACCACGCAATGCACCGTTTTTGACATCAGTTGATTTACACTGGATTATCGGTTTTTCCGAATCGGCAAGTACGTCTGTACCTCCGATACGCATTTGATTAAGATTATATCCGCCGCCTGTGATTGTAAATCCTACAATCTCGTTACCGTCTGCATCTTTAACAGAGAATGTATTTTCCTTACCGTTCTGCTCCCAACCTGAGAACATATCGAATGTAAGTCTGAACTTATCTTTGCTTGTAAGAGTTTGTGCCTCTGTAAGTTCTGCTTTTGCAGTTGCTTTAACAGGAACAAATACATTACCGAATCTTTCAAGACCTGTTGCATATACTTGATTTCCGTCTGCCGACAAATCTCCTGCACTTGCATTAAAGATATTTGTTGAATCTTCAAAATCATCGCTCATTTCATCAATATCCGTAACGCTCGGTGCTCCGACTGCCGTTTCCTCTGACGGAGTTGCATCAACCAAAAATTCTGCGATATTTGTCATATTTGTATCATTAGTATATTTGAAGTAACGATATGCGTTTTGATTATTCAGGTCTTTACTTTCGATTATTGTATATTGACTTGACGGAATTGCTGAAGTGATTGTATATAAATCTGTCCATGTTATACCGTCATTTGACGCTTGAATCTTACCGCCTACAGTTCTTTCCGGCATACCTTTTCCGCTTCTTGCGGCAAGTTTTACGTTGTTTACTTTAACAGTCTTGACGAAGTCGTACATTACATAGCCGTTTTGTACGCCGTCAAAATATGTATTAAGGTCGCCGTCTGCCGCTTTGCGATAATCGTTAGCGTCACTCGGTGCTGTTGAGGCATTTCCCCATGAAGCCGTTCCGCTTAGAGTATACATTGTTACCTTAATATCTTTTGTAGCCTTAACGTCACCGATTGTCGCCGTTATTGTAACTGTTCCTGCTGACACGCCTGTTACTGTACCGTCTTGTGAAACAGTTGCAACTTTTTCATCACTTACGCTCCAAACAGGTGTACCCTCTGCATTTGTATCAAGAGTATATTGTGATGTTTTGCCGACACCTACAGTTGCCGCACCTGAAATTGTTGCATAAACAGTGATGTCATAAGTTTTTGAAGTTGTGTAGTCGCCTACCTTAACCGTAACAGTTACCTTGCCCGGTTTCTTAGCCTTCAAAAGACCTGTCTGAGAAATTTCGGCAATACCGTTTTCAGTTGCATCACTGTCAACAGACCAAGTAACATCACCTTTTAAATTTGTGCCAAGGGCAAGTTGTACCTCGTCACCGCGTTTAATTTCAACGTCACTGCCTGTAATAACCGCATAATCTGTTCCAAGCTGTGAAGTAGTGTTTGTTACAGTCGCTTTCGGAGTAACTCCGTCCCACGCCATAAATTTGAATGTACAGTCTGTAAAGTCACCTGTTAGTTCTCCTGTCGGTTGGTTTACCGTAACAGCTTTTAGCAAACCGTTTTTATCGTACACTGCAAAATATTGGTTATAACCGTTCAATGTTTCACTCGGTGTATAGCTGTATTTTAAACCTGTGCTTGTAGGTTCAAAACTTGTAACCTTTGCACCTGTTTCAATCAAATATGTTGTTACTGTATTTGCTTTTAAAGTTGTTGTAAGAGTTTTTCCGTCAAGTACAGCACCATCCTTGATTTCTGCCCACTTTTCGTTACCTGCCATATCTGTTCTGATTTCTCTTACATTTATACCTACCGTATTAAATCCCGAAAGGTCAAATACATAATCAACATCAGACGAATTTGCACCGTTGTTTGCTACGATTTTAATATCGCCTGTATTTTTGTTGTATGCGGCAAGTGTGTTTGCCGATGAGGCTATAATTGTATCACCGGGATTTATGTACTTTGTAAATTGACCGTATGTGTAATACTTATTTGTAAGTACCAATTTTTCTTTGTCGTGGTCTGCCATACCTACGCCCCAAAGCGATTTTGTCCATATGTTTTTTTGAGGATCATATATATTACAATCGTATTTAATATATTGGTCATTATTCTCCTCCGTCTTGTTTCCGCTCGTCGGATCTATGAATTTTGAGTCCTTATGGAAGTCCACTATATCCCACATTACCCATGCGGACGGTTGCATACCGTTCATATCTTCGATAATCATACTTGCAAGAGTTGCACCGTTACCGCCCTTGTCAACTTCACTCTGCCATAGGTTTTTGCCGAGTTCAAGTGCCTTTGCCTTAACCTGTGCGTGATAGCCACGGTCTGAATATGTGTGAGTATCAACTCTGCCGAGTGCAATCTTTGCCTCGTCTGTAAGACTTCCGAGATTGTTTGCTGTTTTCTTCAAACTTGTTTCGTCCATACCTGCCACAAGCACGTCCGTAAATCCTGCATTGTCAAGTGCTTTTCTTGTTTCCGTAATCATCTTTGACTGACTTGTACCCGGATCAAAGTGACAGCCCTCTTGTTTTGGTGAGCCGTAACCCCAATAATCCGTATCAGGCTCATTCATAGGCGAATAGCTCTTAAATTCTATGCCGTTATCTTTGAACAACTTTGTTGCGTCTGCAATAAACTTGGCAAAATCATCATACATATCGTCATTTAAGTTATTCAATTTTCCGTTTGACGTAACCGTTCCGTCACTGTTTACAGTACCGCCGCCGCTTGTACAGCCTGTTTTAGTCATAAAATACGGTGCGGAATTTGAAAATCCTTCAAAATACAAATCAGGATTTGCTTTTAGTGCCGCTTTTGCGATATTTAATTGGTTTTGGTCTTTCGTAATGTCATATGTAATGCTCTTTACATCTTTGCTGTCACTTGACAATTTGTAATCACTGTACACGCCGGGTACTTTTGAGTCAGAACGGTTGATGTGATTATGGGTCGGATCGTCACCGCCGCCTAAGTTGTAACGTGCGATGTCAAGTCCCAATCCCTCGTCTGAAAAAAATGCCTCTGCCGCCGCATTGGTAAGTTTTTCACTGTAACCTAATCTGTTCGCCCACCAGCAAAGTGCAGTACCCCAGCCTTGGAACTCACCGTTGTTAAAAGGTGACGCGTCAGCCGGATTAAGCTGTACATATGTCGGTTTTGTATCTTGAGCAGATGCACTGATTAAGCCGCCAAAAGGAAGCATAGCACATGCCAAGATTGTGCTTATAATCTTTTTCTTATTCATTGGTTTTTTCTCCTCCTTAAGATTACATTATCCGTTAATTATACTATAGCACTCCCACATAGGGCATTACAATTATAAGATTTCTAAAATAGTTGTAAATTTTCTAACTGTTTTGCTTTACTTTTGTACTTAGATATTTTATAATAGATATTAGATTAAAGACGCGTCTGTCAACACTTTGCCGACAGACTCAACAGATATATTGGAGGCGGATAATATGTTCAAACCTGTATCAGCAAAAGAAGAACGACTTTTACCGGTGTATGTCTACGGCTCGGAATCGCTTGAACATCAAGCACAAATAAGTCGCGGCAAAGGTTTTATGCTACATTCTCAAATTTCCGTTTGTTACAGCGGAGAAGGCGTTTTTACAGACCACAACAATGTTTCGCACAAAGTTCAAAGCGGAGATATTATGTACTTTACTTCCGCAACATCAAATTCATATAAACCCACCTCTGTTCCATGGAAAACAGACTACATCGTTATGGGCGGATATGCTCTGATTGAGCTTATGAGGTTTTTGGGATATTCAAAAAGCGGTGTAATTCACCTTACCGAAAATATTAAAGAAAAAGTATATCAAAATTTTAAAACAATTATTGAACTAAACAACTCCAATACCGAAAATGCTCATTCGATTTGCAGCAGACTTTTGTATACCGTATTGTTCGATATTGCATCTTGCATTGAAGGCAATCCCAACAATGACAAAGCGAATTTAATCAAGCCGTGTATTGATTATATAAAATCTAACTATATGCACGATATTTCAATATCCGCTTTGGCTGAAATGATTAAAGTAACTCCTACTTATCTCGGAATTATTTTTAAAAAAGTTTACAATATAACACCGCAAAAATTTCTTACCAATATACGCATAGAAAATTCCAAACAACTTTTAGTCAGCAACAAAAATATGTCACTTTCGGATGTTGCAATTAATTCGGGTTTTAACAGTGAAAGTTATTTTTGCAACACATTCAAGAAATATATAGGCATTACACCTACGGAGTACAGAAGTATCAACACATTCGGAGAAATATAAGCTATGAAAAAGAATTACGAAAAAATTTTACCGACATACATATGTGATATACAGGAAATAAACAATCTTTCAAAGGTTATGTTTATGAACAACTTTCCGCACCATCAATTCATTTTGTGTACAAGCGGAACAGGTAAAATATGCACCGAAAACAACATTGAACAAACCGTAAGCAAAGGCGATATTGTATTTATAAATTCTTCAATTCTGTTTTCGCTCAGACAGCAAGAAAATTTTTCTATAAAGCGTATTGCGTTTAACGGTAATTTCGTTACAAATTATCTCCAATACTTTGATTTTAACCCAGCCGTTGTTTTTGTTCCGAAAAGCAACGAAGTTTTTAACGCATTTAATATTGCGTATGACGGCTATATGCACGATAAAGACGATATACAAAATTCTGTTAATATGTACAATCTTATCGGTGTATGCGGTGAAAGTTATGTTTCATCAAACCCCGCTCTTTTGACACCCGAAGATTTTATTGCCGAGAGTGGTTTTGATTTCATAAAACAAAACATATCTTCAATAAATATAGACTTTTCACCATATCTGAAATTACACAAAATTTCAATAACGGAGCTTAACGATATTTTTATAAGCCGTTACGGCAAAAATATTAATGAGCTGATTTACTTTTACCGTATGGAATTTGCGAAGTACGCGGTTTTCAAGGTAGGAAATACTCATTACGAAAGGTATTATAATCAATGCGGTTTTAAATCTCCCGAAGAATTTTACAGTGAATTTAAAAAGTATGCGAATATGACCGTAGAGGAATACCTTAACCTCGTTTGGGCAAAATAATAGGCTGTCGGCAAAAAACCGACAGCCTATTGTTTTATTTATTTTCAATTTTATACAACATCGTTGCCGCTTCGGCACGTTTCATATTATTATTCGGAAGTATCGTGTTATCCTCATAACCGCTCACAATACCTGTCGAATACAACTTGCTCACACCTTCTTCCGCCCACTGCGGTATATCGTTTTTATCCGCAAACGGAAGATTCGGCAAATCATCATTATTCGGAAGTATTCTTCCCAAAATCGTCATTGCCTCTGCACGCGTTATATTGTCATACGGTGCAAATGTGCTTGTTCCGTCGTCATTGACGCGGCCTAAAATTATACCCTCTTTATACACAGCTTTTACAGCCGGAACTGCCCACTGCGGTATTATATCATTATCCGTAAAATCAAGCTTTACATCATCATATTTTGAAAAATCAAGTTTTTTGTAATTTGCTATCATCGACGCAAATTCCGCTCTTGTCATATTGTTGTCAGGTTTAAAAATCATTTTTCCGTTTTCTTCAAAACCGCTGATAATCCCTGTTGCCGCCATATCGGCAATTATGTCCTTTGCCCAGTGATTTTCTGTATCGTAAAACGGATTAGGTGTACTCGGATAATCCGAAATATGCACCGGTATTTCTTTCGTTAAAGCCCCTGCCGTCACCTTTATTTTACCGTCTTTGTTGACCGTATCGGCAAGTGTGAAAATGCCGTCCTCTGTTATCGTACCTATATCACCCTCAACTTCCCATTTATACAATCTGTTTGTTGAAAGCAATTCGATTCCGTTTTTGTATGACGCCGCCGAAAGATTAAGCTGTAATTCTTCGTTTGCCTCTGTATAGATTTCGCTGATTTCTTTCCAGTCCGCTTGATTATATACCTTTATTTCTTCAGGTGTTTCATAAACGCCGTATGTCACGTCCGCCACGTCACCGTTATCGCCGTACATAACAACTTTAACATCGCCTGTACCGTTAAGCGATACTGCTCCGTTTTCGTCTACCGTACTGTCCGTATCGGTGTCCGCACGATATTTTATATTATACGGTTCTTCCATTTTATAATTTGCGGTATCGTATACGCTTTCTATATTAATATTCGCGGTCATTCCCGAAAGATAGTTATTATTAGTTCCGCCTGTAATATTGATTATCCACGGAATATTCGTTCTCTCGCGATTGTCCTTTAAGAAAATATAATTTGCAACACTTCTCAAATAACCGTCCGACGGTGAATTTACAACCATTGTATTGTCTTTTCCCGGAAACCACGCAGAAATGGTTGTCGAACCGCCGCCGTCAAGATTTAACGCGTCAACACACCCAAGCTCAACCATACGTTTTGCAAGCGTTTTAAGTTGAGCGCCATAGCTGTAACCCGACTGTCTGCCGTCAAGCGTATAGAAAATAATATTGCCGTCTGCTTTTATTCCGACAGCCGTTCTCGGTGCCGCACCCGCCTCAAAATCAGAATTTGCAACTCCGTTTGTTACAAGTCTGCCGCCGACACTGCTTACCGCGTTTTCAGCTGTTTTCCAAGTACCGTCATCTCCGACCGCCTGATTTGCGACCGTTAAAGTCTGACCTGCGTGAAGTCTGCTCAAAAAGTCATAATATTCACTTACACCGCTTGTATCCATAAGCAAAACAACCTTACCCTCAGGAATTTCTATCTCGCCGTTATATATGAACACATCATCAACAGTAAGCGACATTGTTTCGTCCACGTGCAGTCTGCCCTCGTTAGGTGTGCAAATAACAAAAATACATTCCGATTGAGTTTTTGTCGTTTTTCCGAATTTGTCCGTCAAAAGATAAACAGGATCAAATCCCGCCTGACACCACTTATTTATATACATAACGTCAATCGATTTTTCGCCGTCTGTCACTGTTGTCTGAATGTCAAGCCACTTTATAAAACCCGTTCCGTCACTTCTGAAACCGACCGCGTCCTGTCCGCCGTATTCCTTTGATATAATTTCGCCGTCGGCTATTGTATAACCCATCGGAATACCTGTCTTGAATGAAAAATAATCGGCATTAATTCCGGCAAGCGGTCTTAAACCGTTCTCCTGCATATATTGCTCTGCCTGTTTAATATTTCTCGTTCCCCATATGCTCGCACCGTTCACAACAATCGGTACGGCGTCCTCATTAGGTGTATATTCAACATAATATTCATTTTGCTTACCGACGCTGTCCGAATTGAACTGTACATTATGAAAGTATGTAAATGCTCCCATATACGTACTCCAACCGCCGTTTTGCTCACCCAAAACATCTGCACTTGCAGTTATTCCCGTAAGCAACAAAAGCGTCATTGCAAAAAATAAAATTTTCTTCCTCACAAAACATTCCTCCATATAAAAAACAATACATTTTATAGTATATCACAAAATCGGATTTATGTAAAACTTAAATAATGGAATATATGCAATTAAATATTATATAATTAAGGCTATCGACATCAAAAAATAAAGTAGACAAAACCATATCGGTTTTGTCTACAATCCAAATTTTGCTTAATTCTTATTCTATACCTACAACTTCATATCCTGCGTCAACAACGGCTTTTTTAAGCACATCGTCCGACACGTCTTTTGCAAGTGTTACAACAGCCTGACCGCCGTTATCAAGTGAAACTTCCGCACTTACTCCGTCTATTGCGTTTAGCACCTCTCCCACTCTGCCTGTACAGTGTGAACACATCATTCCGTTAATTTTAATCGTCTTTGTCATAGTTTTATTCTCCTTTTCATTTTTTACAGTTTTAATATTATTGCATTTCGGTTTGAAAAATCTCAATCTCAACGCATTTGACACAACGAATACCGAACTGAAACTCATAGCAAGTGCGGCAATCATAGGATTTAATTTCAATCCTGCTATACCGTACAAAACACCTGCCGCAATCGGTATTCCGAGTGCATTATAGAAAAATGCCCAGAACAGATTTTCTTTTATATTTTTGATTACCGAGTGGCTTAGCTCTATTGATGTAACAACGTCCTGCAAATCGCTTTTCATCAATACAATATCAGCCGATTCAATAGCTATATCCGTTCCCGCACCGATAGCAATACCAACGTCTGCACGAGTCAAAGCAGGTGCGTCATTAATTCCGTCACCGACCATTGCAACCTTGTGACCGCTCTGCTGAAGTTTTCTTACTACTTCTTCCTTGTCTGACGGCAACACCTCCGCAACGGCACTGCTTAACGGCAGCTTGTTTTTAATTGCATTTGCCGTAACGGCATTGTCACCCGTAAGCATTATTACGTCAAGTCCCATATTACGCATATCTTCTATCGCTTGCCTGCTTGTTTCCTTTATGGTATCGGCAACTGCGATTATTCCGACAAACTTATTATCCACCGCAAAATACAATGATGTTTTTCCGTCATTCGCGAATATTTCATCTTCCGATACTTCAATATTGTTTTCACGCATCATCTTATAATTTCCGGCTAAAACTTTCTTTCCGTCAACATTGCCTTTTACACCTTGTCCGACAATCTGTTCAAAATCTGCAACATCACTAAATCCCAAGCCGTCGGCTTTTTCAACAATAGCCTTTGCAAGAGGGTGTTCCGACAAATATTCTATTGACGCTGCAATCTGTAAAAGTTCCTTATCGGAAATTCCGACAGGTGCTATATCCGTTACAGAAGGCTTACCCTCTGTTATTGTGCCTGTTTTATCAAGTACGACCGTATCAACCTGATGTGCTGTTTCAAGACTTTCTGCTGACTTTGTAAGTATTCCGTACTGCGCGCCCTTGCCTGTACCGACCATTATTGCAGTCGGCGTTGCCAATCCCAACGCACACGGGCAAGAAATTACAAGTACCGATATTCCCATTGAAAGTGCAAAACTAACGCCTTTACCCAAAAGCAACCACACTATAATCGTAATCACTGCGATTGATATTACAACCGGTACAAATATACCGCTGACCTTATCGGCAAGCTTTGCAATCGGTGCTTTTGATGCCGAAGCTTCTTCCACAAGATGTATAATCTGTGACAATGCGGTATCTTCGCCGATTTTTTCAACCTTAAATTTAAAATATCCCGATTTATTTATAGTAGCTCCGATAACCTTATCACCGACATTTTTTTCAACCGCGATACTCTCGCCTGTAATAGCCGACTCATCTATCGCACCGTTACCCTCAACGATAACACCGTCCAGCGGAACTGATTGTCCTGCTTTTACAACGACAATTTCACCGATTCGCACGTCATCTACACCGACTGTAACTTCTTTTCCGTCACGAATTACAACTGCCGTTTTCGGCGATAAATCAATAAGTTTTTCTATCGCCTGTGATGTTTTCCCTTTTGCCCTCGATTCAAGAAATTTTCCGAGGGTTATGAGTGCAAGTATCATTGCCGCCGACTCAAAATACAAATTCATCATATATGAATGTGCAAATTCCTTGTCACCGTGTCCAAGTCCGTATCCTATGCAATATATTGCAATGATTCCATACGTGAATGCCGCGCCCGAACCTATCGCTATCAGCGAATCCATATTCGGTGCACCGTGAAACAACGTCTTAAAACCTGTTATATAGTATTTTCTGTTGACATACATTATCGGCAACGTCAACAGCATTTGCGTAAGTGCAAATGTTATTCCGTTTTCTGCACCATGAAACACGCTCAAAAACGGCCAACCCCACATATGTCCCATTGAAATGTACATTAGCGGCACAAGGCAAACAAGCGACACAATAAGTCTGAACTTCATATTTGAAATTTCATTGTCGATTTTGTTGTCTTTCTTTTCTTGTTTTTTTCCCGCAACAGACGCACCGTATCCGCCCGAAACAACCGCGTTTATAATATCGTCAACACTTACATCCGTTTCATCAAAATCAACGTGCATATTATTCTGCAACAAATTTACGTTTACAGATTTCACACCGTTAAGTTTTTTGACGCTTTTTTCAACGTGTGCGCTGCACGCACTGCACGTCATTCCCGTTACATTAAATTTTTCAGTCACATTATCACCGTCCCGAATATTTTGATTGAATTTATTTATTGTTTATGATATTATTATATCGTAAATTATTTATTTTTCAAGTATGCACTTTTTTGATAGATACTATCATTTATGATAGTATGGATTGGAGGTAATACATATGAACCACGATTATATATGCCCTGTTGAGGCAACACTTGAAATAGTGGGCGGAAAATACAAGCCACTTATATTATGGCACTTATCGGGTAAAACATTACGTTTTGGGCAATTACAAAAATTGCTTTCATCCGCAACGCCGAAAATGCTTACAAAACAGCTCCGCGAACTTGAAAATGACGGACTGATTGCACGAAAAGTTTATCCCGTAGTTCCGCCGAAAGTGGAATATTCACTTACGCCGCTCGGAACAAGTTTTATTCCTATATTATCAAGCATTTGCGATTGGGGAAATAATTATTTAAAGGCAAACAACATTTGTCCTAACTGTTCTATGACAGAACAAAAATAACAAAAAGGAGCTGATTTCAGCTCCTTTTTGTGTCAGTTTAATTAAACCAATATATTAAAGAACGTCGTTCTTTATAAGGTCCTCATATGATTCACGCTTTACAACTACCTTAGCTTTACCGTCCGAAACAGCAACAACTGCCGCTCTCGGAATTCTGTTATAATTGCTTGCCATTGAATAGTTATAAGCACCTGTTGCAAGAACTGCCAAAGTATCTCCGACTTTGATTTCCGGCATCATCGCATCTTTAAGCAAAATATCTCCGGATTCACAGCACTTACCTGCTACTGTAACCTTTTCGGTACGTTCGGCATTTGCGTTGTTCGCAACAACCGCCTCGTACTCTGATTCGTAAAGTATATATCTTGGGTTATCACCCATACCGCCGTCTACCGACACATACTTTCTCACATTCTTAATATCCTTAATTCCGCCTACTGTATAAAGCGTAATACCTGCCGGTGCAATAATTGAACGGCCAGGCTCCATAAGAATGAACGGTAGTTTGACTCCTCTTTTTTCTGCAGTAGCCTTAACAACCTCTGAAACGTGCTGAATATATTCATCATACGGTACAGGATCGTCATTTTCGGTATACATAATACCGTATCCGCCACCAAGGTTAAGATTATCAATTTCAAGACCAAGCTTGTCCTTTAAGTCGCCTACAAAGTTCATCATTATTTCAGCCGCTTTACAGAACGGTTCAATATCAAAAATTTGTGAACCGATGTGGCAGTGAACACCGTTTACTTTTACGTTAGACATTTTACTTGCTTTTTCAATAATTTCAAACGCTTCGCCGTTTTCAAGTGCAACACCGAACTTTGAATCAATTTGACCTGTTTGAATAAAGCTGTGAGTATGAGCGTCAACACCCGGTTTGATTCTGAACATTATGTTCTGAACAACACCGTATTTCTTAGCAGTTTCGTTAAGTGCTTCAAGTTCGTAAATATTATCAACTATGATATTACCAACTTTATTTTTAACTGCAAGCTCAATTTCATCAGCAGTTTTATTATTGCCGTGAAAATAGACTTTATCCATAGGAAAATCTGCCTTTATCGCCGTATAAAGCTCGCCGCCCGATACAACGTCAATACCCAAACCTTCTTCTTTAACAAGTCTGCAAGTGAAAAGTGAGCAGAAAGCCTTGTTTGCATAAAGGACAAGTCCGTTTCCTCCGTAATATTTATCCATCGAGTTTTTATAAACACGACAATTTTTTCTTATTAAATCCTCATCTAATACATATAGCGGAGTTCCAAACTCCTTTGCAAGTTCAACAGTATCATTTTTACCAATAACAAGATGATTTTTCTCGTTTACTGTCAAATCTTCTGATACAAACATTCTTTCTCACACCTTCCTAAAGTTTCTTAACCCTGAGTTCCGTCAGGCTCTAAATTTTCTTTGAGTTTCTTCGTTTCCTTAGTTTCGTGTATAATCTTAGGTTCTTTTAAATCTGTTATACACTTCTTTGTTATGATAACGGTTTTTATACTGTCATCGGACGGCACTTCAAACATAATGTCAGACATTGCCTCCTCGATAATTGAACGAAGTCCTCTCGCACCTGTATTTCTTTCAATCGCTTTATCAGCGATTGCCTCTATCGCGTCATCTTCAAATTCAAGCTTTACACCGTCAAATGCAAACAAGGCTTTATACTGCTTTATAAGTGCATTTTTCGGTTCTGTAAGAATTGTAATAAGCGTTTTTCTGTCAAGTTTATCAAGTCTTGCAAAAACAGGAAGTCTGCCTATAAATTCAGGAATCAATCCGAATTTAAGCAAATCCTGCGGTATAAGTTTACCCAGCAATTCATTGATGTTAGACTCTTTCTTGCTTGAAATCTGTGCACCAAATCCCAAACCTTGCTTACCTGTTCTTGAGCCGATAATCTTTTCGATACCGTCAAAAGCACCGCCGCATATAAACAAAATATTCGTTGTATCAATCTGAATAAGTTCTTGGTGCGGATGTTTTCTTCCGCCCTGCGGAGGAACTGACGCAACAGTGCCTTCAAGCACTTTCAAAAGTGCCTGTTGAACACCTTCACCGCTAACGTCACGCGTAATTGACGGATTTTCGGATTTTCGTGCAATTTTATCAATTTCGTCAATATATATAATTCCGCGTTCTGCAGCGTCAATATCGTAATCAGCCGCTTGAATAAGTTTTAACAATATATTTTCAACGTCCTCGCCGACATAGCCCGCCTCAGTAAGAGAAGTAGCGTCAGCTATGGCAAAAGGTACATTAAGTATCTTTGCAAGATTTTGTACAAGGAACGTCTTACCGCTGCCTGTCGGACCTATCATAAGTATATTACTCTTTTGAAGTTCCACATCGTCAGCCATATCAGAATGTTCTATTCTCTTGTAATGATTATATACCGCTACCGACAGAATTTTCTTTGCGTCCTCCTGTCCGACAACATATTCATCAAGAAAAGCCTTTATTTCCTTCGGCTTAGGCAGTTCAGTAGCCGTAAATCCGCCCTTATGCTCAAATTCACCGTCAAGTATACTGTTGCACATATCTATACATTCGTTACAGATATATACCCCCGGTCCCGACAAAAGCTTATCTACTTCTTGTTCAGTTTTTCCGCAGAATGAACATCTGAAATGTTTATTTTCGTCCATATATTTATACTCCTTTATTTAGAGGCTTTTACAATAACCTCGTCAATAAGGCCGTATTCCTTAGCCTCTTGAGCAGTCATAAAGTTATCACGCTCTGTATCCTCACAAAGCTTTTCGTAAGTTTGTCCCGTACGCTCTGCAAGAATTTCATTCATCTTCTTCTTTGTATTAACAAGATGATCTGTGTATATTTTAATATCAGTTGTCTGACCGCTAAGTCCGCCGCCGGCAATAAGAGGTTGATGTATCATAACCTCACTGTTCGGCAAAGCAAATCTCTTGCCTTTTTCACCGGCCGCAAGCAAGAATGCACCCATACTTGCCGCCATACCGATACAAATTGTAGATACGTCACACTTTATATACTGCATTGTGTCGTAAATTGCCATACCTGCAGTAATCGAGCCGCCCGGGCTGTCAATATAAAGCTGAATATCTTTATCAGGATCCTTTGCTTCAAGATATAAAAGCTGTGCCACAACAAGACTTGCCGTTGCGTCAGTTACCTGATCTGCCAAGAATATAATTCTGTCCTCAAGCAGTCTTGAATAAATATCGTATGAACGTTCGCCTCTGTTGGTCTGTTCAACGACCATTGGTACTAATGCCATACTATTCATCCCTTTCCGAAATTATGAAATTATTTTACCTGTGCATTGTTTACAATCATAGTGATTGTCTTTTGAATTTCAAGGTCTTTCTTAATGCTTTCCTTTTCAGCGTCACCAAGAAGTTCCTTAAGCTTGTCAAGTTCCATATTGTACTTCTTTGACATATCTACAAGTTCAAGTTCAACTTCTTCAGGACCTGCTTCGATTCCTTCAGCCTTTTGAATTGCCTCAAGAACAAGCGAACCGCTTAGCTGTTTCTTAGCCTGTTCAGCGAATTGAGCTCTTAGAGCGTCCATTGTCATACCTGTATATTGCATATACATATCAAGGTTCATACCTTGGTATGAAAGTCTTTGAGCAAAATCTCTTACACTGTTGTCGATTTGAGTTTCAACCATAGCGTCAGGAAGATCGAACTCGGCATTTTCAATAACCTTGTCGATAACTGCATTTTCGGTTTCAACCTTAGCTTTGTTTTCAGCAGCCTCTTCAAGCTTTTTGCGAACGTCTGCTCTGAATTCGTCCATTGTATCAAATTCGCTTACTTCACTTGCGAAATCGTCATCAAGCTCAGGAAGTTCACGTTTCTTGATTTCCTTAACCTTTACTTTAAATACTGCGTCCTTACCTGCAAGGTTTTCTGCATGATATTCTTCAGGGAAAGTAACCTTAACGTCAACATCAGCGTCAGTTTCAGCACCTACAAGCTGTTCTTCAAATCCAGGAATGAATGTACCTGAACCGATTTCAAGTTCGTAGTCTTCGCCCTTGCCGCCTTCAAATGCAACATCGTCTACAAAGCCTTCAAAGTCGATAACTGCGATATCGCCGTTTTCGATTGCTCTGTCGTCAACTGTGATAAGTCTTGCATTCTTCTTTTGTGTAGCCTCGATATCCTTATCTACATCTTCATCTGTTACAGTATGGTCAATTTTTTCCACTTCTATACCTTTGTAATCGCCAAGCTTAACTTCCGGCTTAGTTGTAACAAGTGCTGTAAATACTACAGGCTCACCCTTTTTGATTTCTTCAACGTCAATTTCAGGTCTTGCAACTGATTCAACACCTGATTCCTTTAGAGCTTCGTCATAAGCCTGCGGAAGTACGCTGTTAATAGCTTCATCATAGAATACAGCCTCTGTATAATACTTTTCGATAATCTTTCTTGGAGCTTTGCCTTTTCTGTAACCAGGTACGTTAAACTTCTTTACATTCTTTTTGTACACCTGATTAATTGCCTTGTCAAAATCCTCTGCACTTACTTCAAATGTAAGTTTTACAAGGTTTTTTTCGATTTGTTCATTTTTCACTGCCATAGTGATAATATCCTCCTTCTGTGTCCTATTACAGACATATTAACATAGCGTATATTATATCACTTATTTTCTTATATTTCAATCTTTTTTTTAATTCTTTACAACTTTTTCATAATTACATAACTTTTAAATATCGTTTTAGTATATTTTTACCCATTTTCGTATAAATTACTTAACTTCGTCTAACAATCCGGCAGTAAAACCAAGCGATTTTATAAGCTGCATATCCGACATTACCGTTTCGCCTGTTGTTGTAAGCATATCGCCCGATATAGCGGCATTTGCACCGGATTCAAAGCAAGATTTTCCGCCGTCGTCAAGAAGTATTCTTCCGCCTGCAAGTCTGATTGCGGCTGACGGATTTATAAATCTGAATATCGCACATATACGGCGCATATCGTCCTTTGTAAGTTTTTTATTGTTTTCGTATGGTGTTCCTTTTATCGGATTTAACATATTTACGGGCATTGAACTTACACCGAGATTTCTAACCTCAAATGCCATATCAATTCTGTCCTCCATACTTTCGCCAAGTCCGGCAATACCGCCGCTGCACACAGAAAGTCCGGCTTTTTTAGCGGCTTTGATTGCATTTATTTTATCGTCATATGTATGCGTTGTACAGACGTTTGGAAAATAATTTCTTGAACTTTCAAGATTGTTGTGTACACGCGTTAAGCCTGCGTCTTTTAGTCGCTTAAACTGTTCTTCGTTCAAAAGTCCGAGTGATGCACAGACTGATATATCGCTTATTTTTCTTATTTCTTTGATAATTTCACAGACTTTGTCAACTTCACTGTCAGACAGTCTTTTTCCCGATGCGACAAGTGAAAAACGCTTAATACCCTTGTCCGCACTCTTTTTAGCCGCATTTACTACCGTTTCCTTGTCAAGCAACGGATATTCCTCAACATTGGTGCAGTGAAACGCCGATTGTGCACAATACTTGCAGTCCTCACTGCATCTTCCGCTTTTTGCATTTATTATTGTACATATGTCAAATACATTGTCACAAAACTTTTCACGAATTTCATCAGCCGCTTTACAAAGCTCATCAATCGGTGCGTCTATAAGGCTCATTGCCTCATCTTTTGTTATCATTTCTCCCGAAAATATTTTGTTCTTTAATTCTTCAATCATTTTTCTCAAAACCTCTCCTATTGTTTATGTAGGAATTATATCACTTCTTATTTATATTGTCAACTATATAAATATACTTTAGTTTACAATCAATACAAATAAATACACCGCTAAAAAGCGGTGCATTTATTTATAAATTCATATCAATTAAAATATCTCTTAAATTTTTCAATTCTTCGTTTGTAAAAGTAAGACCTTTACCCATTTTTTCATGTTCCGGTGCCCAATCACGCAAATCAAATTTAGGGTTTGCACCGTTCCACGAAACTATATTAAGCTCCTTTGTCCAACCTTTACTGCTCTCGGATACCGTTCCGATATGTTCTTTTATTTCAAACTTCAATTCAGCCATTATTTCTCCTCCGATTTAGAAATACATTTTCAAATATTCTTTTGTATTGTCGACCATTTCGTCAAACAATTTTCTTGCATCACTAACCGAAATACACATATTAGGGTCAGCCGCAAATGCGTTAAATACACCGTCAAGGTCACGATTTAAAGCACAATCGACAACTTGTTCCTGTTCACCGCACACACGGCTTATAAGCGGATAAATTGCCTGCGGAATATTTCCGGCAAATACAGGATTTAACGAATTTGCTCTGAAACAAGCGTTCGTTTCTACAACCGCACCGATAGGCAAGTTAGGAATTTGACCGTAATTCGGTATATTAACATTCGTAACAAGGTCGCCAAGTCCAAGCAATGCTCTTATCTGCTGTACACCCTCTTCGCCCGTTTCCTTTAGTTCAAATTTTTCTTCACCGCTGTAAAGTTTTTCACTTCTTTCAAGACGTTTCTCAAGGTCGCCTTTTCTCCACGAAACAGGAGTTAATGCAAATCCCCACTTTTCAACGGTTTCTTTGTCTTTCAAATACCAATCACCCGGACAAAATTCAGCCAAATGTCTGTCCCCTGCCGCGGCGATACTTCCATATCTTAAAAACAAGTCAATCTTAACTTTCTCACTGCATGAGAAATACTTATTCATCCAGTTTTCATCTGACTTCTTCACAAAGCCGTTATCTTTGTATTTCTCCGCAAATTCACGGTATACAGGGAAAATATCTATATCCTTGTACTGTGCCTTTGTAAGCCAAGTAAAGTGATTTACTCCGACAACATTAACTTTAATATCCTCACGTTTTACGTCTTTTATACCTTTAATATCTTCAAGTGCATTTACAAGCAGTTTTTGTGTACCGAACACTTCGTGACAACAACCGAACGCCTTAATTTCAGGGAACACCTTATACAAAGTCTTTACGCACATTGTCATAGGGTTTGTGTAGTTGATTACCCATGCGTCAGGGCAACACTTTTTTATATTCTCTGCGATTTCTTCAAACATCGGAATTGTTCTTAACGCTCTCAAAATCCCGCCCGGACCTGCCGTATCGCCGACTGATTGATATATATTGTATTTTTCCGGTGTATGTACATCGCTTTCCATTTCATCGAATGTACCCGGTAAAATTGATATAATAACAAAATCCGCACCCTCAAGAGCCTCTTTTTCAGTTTCAACGGCTTTGTACTTCCACTGTGACTTACAGCCTTCTATATCCTTTATGCCGTTGCCTATCTTTTCGTTTTTCTTTGCAGCCTCTAAATCTATATCGTAAAGATAAACCGTACCGCACATATCCTCACACACCGCAAGGTCGCTCATAAATCCCCACGCCCAACCGCGTGAGCCGCCACCGATATAAGCGATTTTTATATCTTCGTATTTATTGTTACCGTATTTCATTTTTCTGTCCTCCGCTTTAATTTTATGACTTAATTATACCACTGATTTTCTACTTAAACAACAACAATATTGCTCCAAATCAAAAATGTACTGCCTAAACAGTACATTTTTTGCTTAATTATTTTTCAAAAATTCATCTATGCCCTCAGCGATAGCCTTACCAATTTCATCACCTGACGACTGTAATATCGACAAATCGGAGCTGTCATAAAAACCGATTTCCATATAAGCAATCGGAACAGGACATTTATTGAACAATATCAAATAAGGTGTATTTATAGGTGAATTTTGCGAAAGTCCAGTTGCCGCCGCAACTTTTTGATTTATGATATTACCCATTTCATTGGACTTTTCGACAAAGTCACTGCCTATAAATTTCTGTTCGTAATCCGCACCCAAAGCTATGTATGAAGTTCCCCGACCGCCTCCTGCATTTGAGTGGATACAAACATATGCCGCCGCGTCGGGAGCTGACGTTGTATCATTATTAGGGAAACAATACGATACACGCTTGTCCATTGACGGATTTTGTTCGTTTGACGTTCTCGTCATACGGACTTCATAACCCATTTGCTCAAGATACTTTTGTGCCGCCAAGGCATTGTCAAGATTGATTTGCGGTTCTGTATCTCTGTCGGCATTACCCATTGAATACCAACACGACGCGTTTTCGGGCGACAAGCCTGTACAACCGCTACCATGACAATTTTCGCCAAATGTGCCGTTTTTATAGTGTCGCCATTCGCCCCAATTTCCCTTTGACTCGTTATATTCATAACCTTCGGCTGTTTTTTCGTCAGATGTCATTTCAGATGATGACTTACCGTGTCCTGCGTCAAGTACGATTACCTTTTTACCTGCTCCGGATTGACTTTGACCCACTGTAACATCATCTATCCCCAACGCATCAGCCGCCGTCTTTACTGCATTACTTTCACCTGTTGCACCGTCACCGTCATTTTTAACTTCTTCTGTCGACTGCGGTGCAAACGTAGGCATTTGCATTTCCGCAAGTTTGGTTTCGGTATCAAGGCGTTGCTTTTCCATATTACTTTTTTGTATATTCACTCCGCATATTACAGCTATACAAAAAACTATCGACACCGCCAAAAACACTGCCGCTCCTCTTAAACAGACTTTAAGTCTTTTATCACTCATAATCATCCCTGCGTCCTTTCTTTGTAAGACGTTTATCTCTGTACATTTCCGCATCGGCTCTTGCGACAAGATTTTCAAAAGTCGTATCACCCTCCGTATACAACGATACACCCCTTGCAAAATCCAAATTCACATTATTTTCTTCATTGTATTTTACTCTGCACTTCTCAATGCGTTTAAGCACTTTTTCTATGCCGTCATCGGTAATGTCGTGAATCAACACTACAAATTCATCGCCGCCGATTCTGTATATCTTACCTTCATTTCCGACTGCCTCACGAAGTACTGTCGCAATACCTCTTATAAGAACATCTCCGGCACTGTGTCCCATTGTATCGTTAGCACGTTTAAGATTGTTTAAATCAATAGATATACAAGCCGGTCTGTTGTTGCCGATACATTCGTTTATATCGTTTTCAAAAGACAGTCTGTTGTTAAGCTCGGTAAGTCCGTCCGTAAATGCAAGATGTTCGTAAACCTCCGCTTTAAGGTGACTTCTGCTTTTTGCCAGATACTGTCGTATCGTCCGTGTTACCTGCATTAATACAAATATATACAAACCCATTGAGAAGAAATATATCGTTTTGTCATCGCTGATCCGATACAATCTCACTATATCAATAATACTTCCTACAATCGGGAACATAATTGATATCAACATATATTGTATACTCTTCTTTTTGTGAAAAATAATCATTGTTGATAAAATCAATATCCCGAATAAGCCGATAAGAATATGCGTTACAAACAACATCATCTTATAATCGATTTTTAATACAAAATTCAAAAACGTCTGTACGAGCACATTCAAAACAAATATGCATGACATTGAGGTATACAATTTTTTAATAACGCCATCCACGTTAGTTTGTATAAATAACGATACAGCTACACTGATAAGCATTAATGACGTAAATTCAAAATAATACGGCAGATACCCGTTAGGTGCAATAATATGCGACACTTTAAACTGACAGGCAAGATATATTCCGCATATCACGGAAATCATACCAAGGTAAAACATTTTACTGCTCTCGTCATCCTCATACTCACTGCACCGTATTATTATTGCCAACAGCAATAGTACAAAACCGAATATTATAATTAATACAGCTGTAATAACTTCCGACTGCTCGGATTTTAATATATGCCATACTATATCCGACCTGTTGCCTATCATCATAGGCGCAACGGAATACTGTATATGATCTCCCAAAAGAGGTCGTATTTCCAATTTTATCGTTTTTTCATTTAAATCTTTTCCGATTCTGACAATTCTAATCTGTGTACCCATAGTTTTTGAAAAACCGTTTTGAGGAGTGGTCAAATCAAAAAGCTTTGTGTCATCCACGTAAACGGTATAATCAAAATACCTCGACATAACCATTAAATACTGCGAATCATCAAACACATTTGCTTTGTCAATCTTCTTCGTCAATACAATCGGTTCTCCCGTATATTTAAACCCATAAGGTAAAATCACTTTTGAATTATCTTTTTCAACGGTCCACGTCTTCAAAGTTGCAAATTCATCTTCCGAAAGTATTTCGCATTTGTACATATCTCCTTTTAGATACACAAACAAACCAATAAAACAAATAATAAACACAAGAATCAGAAACATATATTTACTGTTGAATTTTCTTAGCTTATTCATAGCTTTCATTCCATTCTATCATATTAGATAAAACCGTTTCGGTTTTGTCTACTTTAAACACTCAAAAATTACATCATACGATATGATTTTGGGAGCTGTCGACATTATGTCGACATTCTCTCTATATATGTATTAATTTTATTTTACCATTTTCTATAGGGAATTTCAAGTGAAAAACCTGTGTATTTTAAAAAACGCATTAAAAAACAGACAAAATCGCAAGAATTTTGTCTGTTGTCGCATATTACTTATTTCATCAAGAATTTATCCACTGCGTCAGCCGCCTGTCTGCCCTCTCTGATTGCCCATACAACAAGACTCTGACCTCTGCGACAGTCACCTGCCGCAAACACGCCTCTAAGACTTGTCTTGTGGTCCTCTTCCTTGGCAAGAATGTTGCTTCTTCCGTCAACATCAAGAGTAAGCTGTTTTAAAAGTTCCTGTTCAGGTCCTAAAAATCCCATTGCAATAAGAACAAGTTCGCAAGGTCTTACCTGTTCAGTACCCTTAACAGGAACAGGAGCACCTGTTGACCAATCAACCTCAACGGTATGAACAGCCTTTACATTGCCCATATCGTCACCCTCGATTTTTGTAACCGTTGTAAGATACTCTCTTGGGTCTTTGCCGTAAAGCTCGATAGCCTCCTCCTGACCGTAATCGGTCTTTTTGATTCTCGGCCACTCCGGCCACGGATTATTCGGCATTCTTTCCTCTGAAAGTTCAGGCATAATTTCAAGCTGTGTAACGCTTTTGCAGCCATGTCTGATTGATGTACCCACGCAGTCTGTACCCGTATCACCGCCGCCGACAACAATTACGTTTTTGCCTTCGGCACTTATGAACATTCTGTCTTCAAGATTTGAGTCAAGCAAACTCTTTGTATTAGCCTTTAGGAAATCAACCGCATAATGTACACCCTTTAAGTCCGCACCTTCGCAAGTAAGCATTCTCGGTTTTGTCGAACCTGTGCAAAGTACAACCGCGTCAAATTCATTTACAAGTTTAACAGCCGGATAATTTTTACCGATTTCAGTGTCAAGTTTAAATACAACGCCCTCTTTTTCCATAAGTTCAACTCTGCGGTTTACGACTTTCTTGTCAAGTTTCATATTCGGAATACCGTACATCAAAAGTCCGCCCGCTCTGTCGGCTCTTTCAAATACAGTAACTCTGTGACCCATTTGATTAAGCTGATCTGCACAAGCCAATCCCGACGGGCCGCTGCCGACTACCGCAACACGTTTTTCAGTTGACTTTTCAGGTAATCTCGGCTTTACTTTATTCTCCGCAAACATTGTATCTATAATATGGCACTCAATATTTCTAATCGTAACGGCAGGGTCGTGCATACCGAGTGTACAAGAGCCCTCGCAAAGTGCCGGACATACTCTGCCTGTAAATTCAGGGAAGTTGTTTGTAAGCGAAAGACGTCTGTATGCCTCGTCCATATCACCTCTGTATACAAGGTCGTTCCATTCCGGTATAAGGTTATTTAAAGGACAGCCGATTGACGTTCTTCCGATTTGCTTACCTGTGTGACAAAACGGTACACCGCAGTCCATACATCTTGCACCTTGAAGCTGCAACTGAGCAAGGTCAAAATGTGTATGGAATTCGTCCCAATCTTTCATTCTTTCCTTTGGAGGTCTGTCCTTAGGAAGTTGTCTTTGATATTCTAAAAATCCTGTTGGTTTTCCCATGATTTTAAATCCTTTCTGTAAGAGTTACCGTTCGGACTGTATAAGCCCGAACGATATATCAAACTTATTACGCTATTTCTACTTTTTTGCCCGTTACATTTTCAAATGCAATAAGCATTGCCTCATCTCTGTCTGTTCCCTTTTCAAGTTCTTCATCAAGAACAGTTATAACTTTCTTATAGTCGTTCGGAATTACCTTAACAAAATTCTTTACTTCTTCCGACCAGTTATTAAGCATATTTTCCGCAACGTCACTGCCCGTATATTTAACGTGATTTTCAAGCATTTCCTTTAGCTTTGCAATATCCTTGTCTGACAATGTTTCAAGTCCCACAAGTTCCTTGTTACAGTTTTTGTCAAGTGAACCGTCCTTGTTATATACATATGCAATACCGCCGGACATACCTGCCGCAAAGTTTCTGCCTGTCTTACCGATTACGGCAACGCAACCGCCTGTCATATATTCACAGCCATGGTCGCCGATACCCTCGACAACCGCAGTCATACCCGAATTTCTTACGCAGAAACGTTCGCCTGCCGTACCTCTGATATATGCCTCACCTTTAATAGCACCGTAGAATGCAACATTACCGATAATAACGTTTTCACTCGGAACAAATTTAGCCTCTTTACGCGGTACAACAATTATCTTACCGCCGGAAAGACCTTTACCGATATAGTCGTTACTGTCACCCTCAAGTTTCATTGTAACGCCCGGTGCCAAGAATGCACCGAAACTCTGACCTGCACTTCCGACAAAGTTCAATTTAATGCTGTCTTCAGGAAGTCCTTCCTCTCCGTGTGCTCTTGCGATTTCAGATGAAAGAATTGTACCTGTTACACGATTGATATTTGTGATTTCAAGTTTTGCCTCAATCTTCTTACCGTCTTTAATCGCCGGTTCGCAAAGTTTCAATAATGTGTTCATATCAAGAGTTTTGTAAAGCTCGTGATCCTGCATTTCATTATGGTATCTCTCATAATCGTTTGAACAGATTTTCGGTTGATACAATAGTGATGACAAATCTACTTCTTTTGCTTTCCAGTTACCCGAAACAGTCTTTTGGCTGAGTCTTTCAACGTGACCAATCATTTCGTCAACAGTCTTAACACCGATTTTAGCCATCCACTCTCTCAAATCCTGTGCGATAAAACGCATAAAGTTTTCAACAAATTCAGGCTTACCGCAGAAACGCTTTCTCAATTTAGGATTTTGTGTGGCAACACCGACAGGACAAGTATCAAGGTTACATACTCTCATCATTACACAACCGATTGAGATTAGCGGACCTGTCGCAAAACCAAATTCCTCTGCTCCCAAAAGTGCCGCTACCGCAACGTCACGACCTGTCAAAAGTTTACCGTCTGTTTCGATTACAACTCTGTTTCTTAGATTGTTCATCAAAAGTGCCTGATGTGTTTCGGCAACGCCAAGTTCCCAAGGCAAACCTGCGTGACGTACACTTGTCTTTGGTGCGGCACCTGTACCGCCGTCATAGCCCGATACCAAAATAACATCTGCTCTGCCCTTTGCAACACCGACTGCAATAGTACCGACACCTGCTTCAGAAACAAGTTTAACTGTTACTCTTGCGTCACGGTTTGCATTTTTAAGGTCATGAATTAGCTGTGCCAAATCTTCGATTGAATATATATCGTGATGCGGAGGTGGCGAAATCAAGCCAACACCCGGAGTTGAATGTCTTGCCTTTGCAATCCAAGGATATACTTTACCGCCCGGAAGATGTCCGCCCTCACCCGGTTTAGCACCTTGTGCCATTTTAATCTGAATTTCTTTTGCATTCTGCAAGTAGTGAATATGAACACCGAAACGTCCCGATGCAACTTGCTTAATAGCACTGCTGCGGCTGTCACCGTTTTCATCAGGAATATATCTTTCAGGGTTTTCACCGCCCTCACCGCTGTTTGACTTACCGCCAAGTCTGTTCATGGCAATTGCAAGACATTCGTGTGCTTCCTGTGAAATCGAACCGTATGACATAGCACCGGTCTTGAAACGCTTAACAATGCTTTCCACGCTTTCAACCTGATCTATTGCGATTGGCTTATCAATCGTCTTAATATCAAGCATACCGCGAATTGTGCATTGATGTTGCTGATGTTCGTCCATTTCCTTTGCATATTCTTTATAAAGCTTGTAGTTACCTGTACGGCAAGCCATTTGTAATTTGTAGATTGACTCAGGGTTGAACATATGGTATTCGCCCTTTGCTCTCCACTTATAGTCACCGCCTGTTTTAAGTGCCTTTTTACCGTTTACTTTATCAAAAGCCTCTGCGTGTCTTAAAAGCACTTCCTTTTGGATATGCTCAATACCCATTCCGCCTATTCTTGTTGTTGTACCTGTAAAGTATTTGTTTACAACGCTTTCCGATATACCAAGTGCTTCAAATATCTGTGCGCCTTGATATGACTGAATTGTTGAGATACCCATTTTAGACATAATCTTAACAATACCCTTTGTACAAGCCTTGTTAAATCTCTTTACGCCGTCCTCATATGAATATTCAAGAAGTTTTTCGTCCGAAAGCTCCTTAATAGCCTCATATGCCATATACGGATTGATACCGTTCACGCCGTAACCTACAAGACATGCAAAATGGTGTACTTCTCTCGGCTCACCCGATTCAAGAACGATAGATACTTTCATTCTTGTACCTTTTCTGATAAGGTGATGATGAAGTCCGGATGCAACAAGAAGTGCAGGAATAGGTGCTTTATCCTTATCTACTCCCTTATCCGAAAGTATGATTATGTTGTATCCGTTTTCGATTGCTATATCAGCCGCCTCGAATATTGTATCCATGGCGGTTTCCATATCGTTTTCCTGTTTTACGTTAAACAATGACGGAATTGTTATTGACTTAAATCCTTCAAGGTCAATGTTTCTTAATTTTTCAAGTTCTTTGTTTGTTAAAATAGGGCTTAATGCTCTGACCTTACGACAGTTCAATTCAGATGATGTCAAAAGGTTTTGTTCACAACCAAAAAGTGTGTATGTTGAAGTAACAATCTGCTCACGAATTGCGTCAATAGGAGGGTTTGTTACCTGTGCAAACAGTTGTTTGAAGTAGTTATACAAAAGCTGCGGTTTTTCCGACAATACCGCAAGCGGAATATCCGCACCCATTGCACCGATTGGATCGTCAGCCTTTTCAACGATTGATTTAATTGTTGTGTTAACGTCCTCCCAAGTATAGCCGAATGCCTTTTGACGTGTAAGCAATGAAAGTTTGTCCACACTGTTTTCGCGATTTACAAACATATTTTCAAGAACGATAAAGTTCTTCAAAAGCAAATGTTCGTTGACATTGCCTTTTGCGTTGTCCTTTAATTTATGCACCAAATCGTGCCATGTATCGCCCTTTTTACCTGTATTAAGAGGAAGATTGTCAAGCTCAACAAGGGTTTTCTTTACCCACTCTGCATATGGCTTGTGAAGTGCCTCTTCCTTTTTGATTTCTTCGTCTGAAATAATCTTGCCCTTTTCTGTATCGATAAGGAGCATTTTACCCGGATGCAGACGTTCTTTCTTTATAATAGTAGACTCGTCAACATCTGTTACACCGACTTCCGATGAAAGAATAATCATATCGTCAGAGGTCAAGTAGTAACGAGCAGGTCTCAGACCGTTTCTGTCAAGCGTTGCACCGACATAACGTCCGTCTGTAAATGCAACAGCCGCAGGGCCGTCCCAAGGCTCTGTGATACATGAGTGATACTCATAAAATGCTTTCATTGCAGGGTCCATATCCGCATTATTTTCCCAAGGTTCAGGAATTGTCATCATTACGGCTCTCGGAAGTGAGAATCCCGAAAGATGTAGGAACTGCAAATAGTTATCAAGCATTGCGGAGTCAGAACCGTCCTCATTGATAACAGGTAAAATCTTATCCATATCACCCTCAAATTCAGGTGTTGCGAACATTCTTTCTCTTGCCTTAACCCAGTTTACATTACCGCGGATAGTGTTAATTTCGCCGTTATGGATAATGTATCTGTTCGGATGCGCTCTTTCCCAAGACGGGAATGTGTTGGTTGAGAAACGTGAGTGCACAAGTGCGATTGCCGTTTCCATATCCACATCTTTAAGGTCAAGGTAAAATTCATTAACTTGGTCAGGTGTAAGCATACCTTTATATACAACAGTTCTTGCAGATAGTGATGCGAAATAGAAATAGTTGTCAAGACCGCTCTTTCTGATTTCCTTTTCTGCAAGCTTGCCGATAATATATAGCTTTCTTTCAAATGAATCTGCATCAAGGCTTTCGTCACCTTTGCCGATAAACACCTGCACGATATGCGGCATTGCCTCTCTGGCACTGTTACCGATACATACGTCATAAACAGGCACTTCTCTTATACCGAGAAGTTTCTGCTTTTCACCGCCAATAATCTTTGTAAGTCTTTCAAGACTTTCTTCTCTTGTATCCTTATCCGGCGATAAAAACAGCATACCAACGCCGTAATCACCCTTTTTAGGTAGCTTAATCCCTTCATTCTTACAAACCTTTTTCATGAAGGCATGAGGCATTTGAATTAAAATACCGGCACCGTCACCTGTATCAGGCTCACTGCCGACACCGCCTCTGTGTGCAAGGTTTTTCAATATCTGAATTGCCTGATTAATAATGCCGTGAGAAGTTTTTCCTTTGATATTTGCAATAAAACCGATTCCGCAGGCATCATGCTCAAATTGCGGGTCATAAAGGCCCTGTTTTTCGGGTAATCCATTATACTCCATTTTTTTCAATCCTTTCGCTGTATTCCGCCGAACAAAAAAGACGTTTCAATCAGAACATACCAATCCATAAATTGATATGTACCGATCGAAACGCCTTTGTTTCGTCAAAAAATTATTTTGTTATCCTGTGTAAACTTATTATAGCACATTATTTTTGTTTTGTCTACTAAATATTTTACAAAATTGCTTTGATTTTTTCCATTGCTTTTATGGTATTTTCCTTAGTTGAGAATGCTGTAAATCTTACGTATCCCTCACCGCTCGGTCCAAAACCCGAACCCGGTGTTGTTACAACGCCTGTTTCTTCAAGTAATTTGTCAAAGAAATCCCATGATTTCATACCGTTCGGTGTCTTTGCCCAGATGTACGGAGCATTCACACCGCCGTAAACCGTAAAGCCTGCCTCTGTAAGCGATTCGCGGATAATTTTCGCATTTTCAAGATAATATGCAACAGCCTCTCTTGTCTGTTTATATCCCTCGTCTGTATAAACAGCCTCTGCCGCACGTTGAATTACATACGGTACACCGTTAAACTTTGTGCATTGACGTCTGTTCCACAATCCGTTAAGTTCAACTCCGTCAACCTTTAATTCGTGCGGTACAACAGTGTATGCACATCTTGTACCCGTAAATCCGGCTGTCTTTGAAAAACTTCTGAATTCAATCGCAACTTCTTTTGCGCCCTCAATTTCATAAATGCTGTGCGGTACGTCAGGGTCTGTAATAAATGCCTCATACGCACTGTCATAAAGAATAACCGCATCATTCTTCTTTGCATATTCAACCCACGGTTTAAGCTGTTCCCTTGTTGCCGCAACACCGATTGGGTTATTTGGGAAACAAAGATAAATTATATCAACCTTTTCTTCCGGAAGTTGCGGCATAAATCCGTTTTCTTCCTTGCAAGGCATATATACAAGATTATTCCATTTACCGTCTGTAAAGTCACCTGCTCTGCCTGCCATAGCATTCGTATCAACGTATACAGGATAAACAGGATCGCAAACTGCAACTTTATTGTCAACAGAGAAAATATCTCCGATATTTCCGCAGTCTGATTTTGCACCGTCTGAAACGAATATTTCATCAGCCTTTACGTCAATACCTCTTGCCGCATAATCCTTTTCAACAATCTTGTTTCTCAAGAAATCATAACCTTGCTCAGGACCGTAGCCGTGAAATCCCTCTGCCGTACCCATTTCGTCAACTGCCTTGTGCATTGCCTCAATTACCGCAGGAGCCAACGGCTTTGTAACGTCGCCTATGCTCATCTTGATAACTTCTTTGTCTGGATTTGCCTCTGTATATGCAGCCGCCTTTTTTGCGACTGTTGAGAATAAGTAACTTCCCGGTAGTTTTAAATAATTGTCATTTACCTTTGCCATTTTTATTTGTTCCTTTCTGTTCTATGTTCAAATTTATCAGTTTGGAGCTGTCGACATTTTGTCGACAGGCTCTTATATAGTTATTGTTCCGTCAAATACAAACTTTGCCGGACCTGTCATATATACTTTATTTTCATTTTTATCCCACTTAATATGAAGTGTACCGCCCAAAAGTACAAGGTCAGCCTCATCATCAACAAGACCGTTTAAATTTGCCGCAACCATTGTTGCACAAGCACCTGTACCGCAGGCAAGTGTTTCACCTGCACCGCGTTCCCAAACACGCATTTTTATAGTGTTTCTGTCAACTATCTGTGCAAATTCTGTATTGATTTTCTTTGGGAACAATTTATGCGTTTCAAACTTAGGTCCGATTTTTTCTATTTCAAGACTGTCCGTATCGTCAATAAATGTAACCGCATGAGGATTACCCATTGACACGCCTGTAACTTTATAGACCTTTCCGTCAACTTCAACATCTTCACTTATAAATCTGTCAAGATTTGAGTCAATCGGAATATTTTTCGGAACAAGTTCCGGACTGCCCATATTTACGCGAACAGTCTGCACTTCGCCGTCTTTAACATTTAGGTCAAGAATTTTTATACCCGCCAACGTTTCAAGAGTAATCTGTGTCTTGTCTGTAAGACCTCTGTCGTACACATACTTACCGACACAACGCGTTGCGTTTCCGCACATTTCAGCTTGTGAGCCGTCACTGTTGTACATATCCATTCTGAAATCAGCCACATCAGACGGGCATATCAAAACAAGTCCGTCCGAACCGATACCGAAATGTCTGTCACTTACGGCTTTAGCCGTTTCGTTTATATTCTCGACTTTCTCCTTAAAACAATTTACATATATGTAATCGTTTCCTGCACCGTGCATTTTTGAAAACTTAAATGTCTGCATTTACTTCATCTCCATTAAATATTTAAAATCATTCTTGCCGTATCAATAAACTTCGCACCTGTATCCATACTTCTTTTTTGTATAAATCGATGTGCCTGTTCCTCCGACATTCTGTGTGTTTCCATAAGATATGCTTTTGCATCACGAATTATCTTTTCTTCTTCCGGTGTACGTTTTGCTCTGTGCTTTCTTCTTTCGATAATTCCGACAAAAGTTTCTACGGAATTTATTAAAAGCTGTCTGTTCAAAGGAAGTGTTACAACAAAAATATCTTGATTATATATACTGCTCTGCCTTTCGGCTTTGACTATGCTCATAAGTTTCTGACCTTCCATAAGATCGTCATAAACATCATCGACAGTTCCGTCGGGAAGTTTATATCCCATAATTATAAGCACTTCGTCCATATCGGATACAGTTCTTAAAAGTTCTGCTTTTGAGTGACAGACAGTGTAAACATCATAGCCGCTGCCGTCAAGCATCATTTTTATTTTGTCGGCTGTTTCGTCTTTTGAAAAAGCCAATACTACTCTGTCCACCGCCGTCCCTCCTTTTTAGGAAATTGTTTTTAATTAATAAGCAATTAAATATTTTTCAATTTCCCACTGATTTATGGTACGACGATATTCTCCGTATTCTTCTTCCTTAGCTTCAAAATAGCTTGACGCAAATTTATCACCAAGCAATTCGCTGATAAATTCGGACTTTCTTGCAATTTTAATCGCCTCGTTAAGACTTATCGGCAAGCTCTTGACTCCGAGTGCCTCACGTTCTTTATCCGAAAGATTGTAGATATTAACATCAATACTCGGCGGAAGTGTTTCATTATCTTTTATGCCTTTCAAACCGGCTTTAAGGCAAGCCGCAAGTGCAAGATACGGATTAGCTGTCGGATCGGGTGAACGAAGTTCAATTCTTGCGTCACCGGGCTTTTTCGATGACGGTACTCTTACAAGCAAACTTCTGTTGCTTTCCGACCAAGAAATATAGCAAGGTGCCTCATATCCCGGTATAAATCTCTTATATGAATTTACCGTTGGATTTGTAAAGCACGCCATATCCGGTGTATATTTTAATAATCCTGCCGTAAATTTATGTGCCGTATCGGAAAGCTTTGACGGATCATTTTCATTATAGAAAACATTTTTACCGTCCTTTTCAAGCGACATTGTAAGGTGCATTCCGCTACCGCTTACTCCCGCAATAGGTTTCGGCATAAATGTTGCGTGAAGTCCGTTACGTTTTGCAATAGTTTTTACAACAGTTCTGAATGTAACAATTCTGTCCGCGGTTTTTAATGCGTCGTCATATCTGAATGTAATCTCGTGCTGACCCGGTGCCATTTCGTGATGTGACGCCTCGATTTTATATCCCATATCTTCAAGCGTAAGACATATTTCACGGCGGCAGTTTTCGCCGTTATCAAGCGGTGCCAAGTCAAAATAACCCGCATTGTCATGCGGCTCTGTCGTTGGATTACCGCGTTCGTCCGTATTAAATAGGAAGAATTCACATTCAGGTCCCACATTAAATTTGTAACCCATTTCTTCCGCTTCTTTAATAACCGTTTGCAGAATATATCTCGGGTCACTTTCAAGACGTGTACCGTCAGGCTTATAAACATCGCATATAAGTCTTGCGACCTTTCCTTGATGCGGTCGCCAAGGGAAAATTTCAAATGTGTCAAAGTCGGGATGTAAATATAAATCACTTTCCTCAACACCGACAAATCCCATAATTGACGAACCGTCAAACATACAAAGATTATCAAGTGCGTCCTCAAGTCTTGAAGTTGTAATCGCAAGATTACGCATTGTTCCAAGCATATCCGTAAATTGCAGACGAATAAATCTTACGTCCTCTTCTTCAACCAAATCGAAAATATCTTGTTTTGTCAACATAACGAACTTTCCTTTCTAATTTCAATACTATATAATATATAAATCGTCCTAATATGCAAAAAAGGTGCTTCTATCCTATGAGGACGAAACACCTTTGCTCGTTGTAAATATTGTAACACACCTAAAAAAGTTTGTCAAGACTAATTTTAATTTAATTCTACGCACAGAACAATGTGCAAAATGCTAAATTATATTCATTTATTTGTGCAATTTCTACATAATACTTGTACTTGCTTTGTGTTTTTATTGACTTTTTGTATAATCAGTTATATAATATATTATATAAAAAGTTATTTTTAGGAGATGGTATCATGAAAAACATAAAAAAATTTATATGCTTGCTTATAATGACAGTACTTATAACGCCGTCAATCGCAATAGCGGAGGACACTTACAGCGGATATTTTAATAATGATGAAATTACAATGTTCGCCGATACTTCGGTTAAAATTTCCGAAAATGAAAAATCGGCGGTTGAAGATATTATTTCAGACTTAAATAACCTAAAAACGGAATCTGATATTCAAAAATACAACATTCCTTTGGGTAACATTCAAGAACTTATTGATTCTTTACCTAAAGCAATACAATATGAGCATCCTGAATTATTTTATGTCAATTTACGTCAATTTTCTTATAAATCAGCAGACGGTCAGACAATTTCGGAAATAATAATCAAAGACCCTTTCACTATGGAAAAAGACGAAATAAAGGTAGCTTAAAAATTGATTGATGATGAATGCAACGAAATTGTATCATCTGTTCCGAAAGACGCAACAGAGCTTGAAAAAGTGCTTTTTGTTCATGATTATATCACATCTCATTATGAATATGATATGTCTTATCAAAACCGCAATCTTTACACAACAGTAAGAGATAAAAAATGCGTTTGCCAAGGATATTCATATTTATTTATGTATATTATGAATAAATATTTTGAAATAGAATGTACAACAGTTCCGAGTGATGCGTGCAATCATATGTGGAACAAAGTAAAAGTAGACGGTAAATGGTATAACTTAGATTTAACTTCAGATGACCCTACACCGAATTTATCATCACTTGCAAATCACACATATTTTCTTTTGAGCGATGAAGAATTGAAAGCTGTTTCAGCCTCTTCGGTATCAAATTCAAACGGCGGATTATATGTTGAAGAACAAGATATTCACCGCACTTGGAACGTAAACACTTGGTATGGTGAACCGGTTATAACAGCAGAAGACGACACTTATAAAGATTCAATTATTCATAACGTATCAGGACCTGTAAGTTTTATAGATGAAAAAATCTATTGTTTCAATGATAAAAATGAGCTTTCCGCTTTAGATTTATCGACAAATACTTTTACACCAGTTTATAAAGATACTTCAAAATATTATTGGTGCGTATACGGTGATAATAAATCTGCATATTCATCACATTTTAATGTTACTGTTGCTTTTAGCGGAAAATTGTATTTTAACTCACCGAATAAAGTTTTTGAATTTGACACAAAAACAAATATAGCAAAAGAAATATATGAATATACGGAAATTCCCGACATTTCAAAAACGTATTTGTTCGGTCTCACAGTCAAAGACGGTAATTTGTGTGCCGAGTATACTACAAATTTAATGAATGGAGTTGAGTCATTTATAACAATTATAACTGCACCTAAACCAACCGAAACACCGATTGTTACAGAAACACCGACCGTCACAGCATCACCTGTTCCTACAGAAACACCTAACGTTACAGCATCACCTGTTCCTACAGAAACACCTAACGTTACGGAAGTACCGAAACCTGTTATAGCATACGAATCGAAAATCACACCTAAAGATGACGGAACTTATACTATATCTGTTGACAAAAAACTTGAAACAACAGATACACCTATTTTGTATGTAGCCGAATTTGACGAAAATAACATTCTTATAGGCTTAAAAGCTGTTCCGTACACAGAACCTGTTTCTGTAAGCGCACACGATGATTCACAAATGCTGAAAGCATTCGTATGGAACATAGGAAGTCAACCGATTTCACTTGTATCTCAAATCGTTTTGACAAAACCGGTTGCGTCACCGACACCGACAGATGTTCCTACAGTTACAGGTACACCAACCTCAACTGATACACCGACCACAACCGATACACCCATTGCAACTGTCGCACCTGTTTCAACAGACACACCGACTGCAACAACACCGGCAGACAGACGCTAAAATATAAAAAACGCACTCTTTACAGAGTGCGTTTTTCTATGGCATTTCTCCTCTTATACGTTCTATTGCTTTTTTCTCAATTCTTGAAATCTGCACCTGCGACACTCCAATTATCTTGGCAATCTCAGATTGTGTTTTGCCTCTGAAATATCTAAGCAGAATTATTTCTTTTTCACGTTCTGTAAGACGGCTCAAAATATCGTCAATCATAACTTTATTTATAACTCCGTCCTCAATTTCTTCACCGGTAATTGTATCAAGCAAGCGAATTTCTTTATCGCCGTTATCGTAAACACTTTCATAAATACTTTCGGGCGGTGTTGCCGCCTCAAACGCCTCGATAAGACTTTCGGCATCAATTCCGCTTTCTTTTGAAATTTCGTTTATTGTCGGCTGTCTGTTCAATTTTCGTCTTAACAGTTCTTCACACCGCCAGCCTTTCATTGCATTTTCCTTTAACGTTCTGCTTATTTTAACGGCACCGTCATCACGCAAAAAACGTTTTATTTCACCTGTTATCATCGGTACTGCGTATGTAGAAAATTGTACGTTAAATTCGGGATTGAATTTCTTTACGGCCTTTATAAGTCCTATCGCGCCGATTTGCGTCAAATCTTCCGCATCATATCCGCGATTTAAAAATCGTCTTGCAATACTGTATACAAGGCCCATATTTTCTTCCACCATTCTGTTTTCTGCCTGCTTGTCCCCCTCTCGCACGCGTTCAATCAAAGCAGTATTATCTCGCATAACACATCACCTACTTTAACTTTTTTGTCATAGTAATGCGTGTGCCTTTTCCGACTTCACTTTGGACTTCAATACTGTCCATAAACGTTTCCATTATCGTAAAACCCATTCCGCTGCGTTCCATTTCGGGTTTACCTGTGAAAAGCGGTTCTCTCGCTCTTGAAATATCCGGTATACCCACTCCGTCATCCGATACGGAAAAAGTCACCGTATCGTCCTCTATACTTCCGGACATCGTTACAATTCCGTCTTTTTCATCATATCCGTGAATTATCGCATTTGTAACCGCCTCCGAAACAGCCGTTTTTATTTCTGAAATTTGGTCTACTGTCGGATCGAGTTCAAGCACAAATGCCGCCGCAACCGTCCTTGCAAATCTTTCGTTATCGCTTTTGTTCGGAAATTTTATTTCCATAATGTTACTGTACATCAATGCCCGCCTCCTTTACACCGTTTTCAAGGTTGTCGGCTACCGTTACGATACTCTTTATACCCGACATTTCAATCAGTCTGTTCACCGCATCAGACGCACCGTATATGATAACCTTTCCGCCGAGTGCCGTAACCGTCTTGTATCGTCCCATAATAACGCCGATACCAGACGAGTCCATAAAAGTCACATTTTCAAAATTAAACGCGACATTAACCGCCCCCGTTCTGCCAAGTTCCCTGTCCGCATTTTCTCTTACTGACGACGCTTTATGCTGGTCAAGTTCGCCGAAAATTTTTATAATCAGCAATCTGTACCTGCCCATTAACATTAACTCCATATTTTCTTCCTCCTGTATATAAATGTTATCTTTTTATATTTCTATTATTTGTAATAAATTTCCTTTGTTAAATTTTGATAACCTTTGTCGAAAACACTTTTTATTATTTTTGAACTGTGATATAATAAAACAGACATAAGAAATGAGGTTACATTTATGAAAAGTGAATGGAATAAACTTGACAATGCCGCCAAGATATTTCCGGCGGCGCAGTCCAAAAAAGATACGCAGGTATTCAGATTTTCCTGCGAATTATACAAAACAGTAAACAAAGGCCTTTTGCAAAAAGCCACTGAAGATACATTGGAGGAATTTGATATTTTCAAAAGTATATTAAGGCGTGGACTTTTTTGGTATTACCTTGAGGAATCGGATATAAAACCGATTGTACGCGAAGAATATAAAATCCCATGTTCGCTTATATACCAGAGGAACAATCACAAGCTTTTATTTGAAGTGACTTACTACAGAAACAGAATAAATCTCGAAGTTTTTCACGTTTTGACAGACGGCACAGGTGCGATGAATTTTCTTAAAACACTTGTATCAAACTACCTTACACTTGCGGAAAATGTTGAAGACAGCGGAGTTGATTATGACGCATCAAGCACACAAAAAAGTGATGACAGTTTTTCAAAATACTATTCCGGCAAAATTTCTTCAAAGCAAGAAAATAACCCTGTTGCATACAAAATTGTAGGACGAAAATATCCCGACGACAAATTAAAAGTCATAAACGGTATGGTTGACGTAAAGAAAGTACTTGAAGAATCTCACAAATACAATGCAACTTTAACTGCGTTTTTGTCTGCGGTACTTATAAAATCAATCATAGACGAAATGCCTGTACGTTCAAAAGGCAAGAAACCGATTACAATACTGATACCGGTAAATCTTCGCAACTTCTTCCCATCCGTTTCGGCAAGAAACTTTTTCTGTCTGACATATATTCAGTATGACATAAAAAAGCACGGTGAGGATTTTGAAACAATGGTTGACGTTATAAACACTCAATTAAAAAGCAAGCTGAAAGCCGAAAAACTTCTCGGCACTATCGACACATATTCAGCTGTTGAACACAATGTCATAACAAGAATTGTACCGCTTGTCGTGAAAGATTTCTTTTTGAGAATAGCATACAGAATGTCGGGCAGATCCGTCACGGCAACTTTTTCAAATATAGGAATAGTTAAAATGCCCGAAAATATGAATAAGTTTATAAAATGCTTTAACGTGTATATCAGCACCGACAAACTTCAATTATGTTCTTGCTCGTTTGACGGTAAGCTGACTTTGGGATTTACTTCTCAATTCATCAGTTCGGATATCGAAATGAGGTTTTTTCGTGAATTGACTTCAAGGGGTATTAACGTTGAACTGACTTCCAACATACACGACGATGAAAGGAATGATTAAATGAAACATTGTGATAAATGTAAAATTGATGTGCGTGGTGAATTTGAGCGTTGTCCGCTGTGCCAAAACAAGCTGACAGGCGAAAGTACACCTTACGAATTTCCGAAAGTACAATCATTTTACGAAAAATATGAAAAGATTTTTAAATTTGCAATTCTTGTCACTTCGTCACTTTCGATAATAAGCATTGCCGTAAACATACTTCTTCCCCAAAGCGGTCATTGGTCGTTGTTTGTACTTTTCGGTGTAATATGCTTCTGGCTTACGACAAATATATGTATTAAAAAACGCCAAGTCTTATCGCAGAATATTGCCGCAGAGGCTGTTATAATATCAATATTGTGCGTAATATGGGACAAATTTACAGGTTGGCACGGCTGGTCGGTCGATTACGTTATACCGATAATATTTTCATGGGCAATGCTCGGATTGTTCGTGGCAACAAAGATTTTAAAAATTAAAATGCCCGATTATGTGTTCTCATTTGTGATATGTATATTTTTCGGACTTGCACCGTTTATATTGTGCATAACAGGTGTCACAAAAATTCTTATTCCGTCGGTTATATGTATTGCACTGAGCATAATTTCTTTTATAACTCTTGTGTTATATGACGGCAAAGAACTTGTTTTGACATTATCAAAAAAATTTCACATATAGACAAAAAAATGGTGTTGCTTTCGCAACACCATTTTTAATATTATAGATTTGCCTTAAAAAATTCTTCCAAAGCCTTTGCAGCTTCGTCCTCGTCCGGGCCTTCAACTTTTACGTTAAGTGTATTACCGCACTTTGCCGCCAAACCCATTACAGCAAATATTCTCTTTGCGTCACCTGTCTTACCGTCTTTTTCAAGAGTGATTGTTGACTGATATTTTGCCGCCTCTTTTACAAGCACACCTGCAGGACGAGCGTGAATACCTTGTGGATCTGTGATTGTGTAGTTAAATTCTTTCATAATACTTATCTCCTTTATATATTAATTTTCTTTGTATACAGGTTTCTTTAAAAGTGCAAGCATAAACATTGTAATAACCGAACCTGCCGCTAATGCTACCAAGTACATAGGCCAGTTACCTACAACAGGGAATACGAATATACCGCCGTGAGGAGCCATCAATGTACATCCGAATACCATTGACAATGCACCTGCTACTGCCGCACCGACTGCTGTTGCCGGTATTACGTGCAGTGGATCTGCTGCCGCAAACGGAATTGCACCCTCTGTGATGAATGCCAAGCCCATAACATAGTTTGTAATACCCGACTGACGTTCCGATTTTGAAAAACGATTTTTAAAGAATGTTGTTGCAAGTGCAATACCGATAGGTGGTACCATACCGCCAACCATAACAGCCGCCATTATATCATAGTTGCCGTTTGCGATTGACATTGTACCGAATACATATGCCGCCTTATTTATAGGACCGCCCATATCAATAGCCATCATACCTCCGAGAACAATACCAAGAATAACTTTTGATACTGAACCCATACTGTTTAGTAGGTTTGCAAGTGCGTCGTTTATAACACCGATAATCGGATTGAATACGAACAACATCAATGCACCCATAATAAATACGCCAAGTACAGGATACAACAATGTCGGTTTAATTCCCTCAAGACTTTCAGGAAGTTTTGAGAATATCTTTTTCAGCAACAGTACAATATATCCTGCAACAAAACCGGCAACAAGTGCTCCCAAAAATCCCGAAACAGTTGTACCTGATGAATTGAATACTGTGTTTGCAAGATAGCCGTTAATTCCGCCTGAGTAGCTGTTTGTAAATTCTAATATACTGTTACCCGTTGAGGCAAGCATACCGCCTACAAAACCGACTGCAAGACCTGGTCTGTCCGCAATAGAGTATGCGATAAATCCTGCAAGAACAGGCAACATCAAACCGAATGCGACACCGCCGACTGTTTTAAAGAATGCCGCAATCGGTGTATTCATACCGAAGTTTGACGGATCAATAGTAAAGTCGTCAAGCAAGAATGCGATAGCAATTAGAATACCGCCGCCTATAACGAACGGCAACATATGCGAAACACCGCTCATAAGGTGCTTATAAATTCTGTGACCGATGCCCTCTTTATTATCCGACTTAGCCGAATCACCCTCATCACTTTCATTTGAGGTAAATATCGGAACATTTCCGCCAAGTGCCTTTGCGATAAGTTCATCAGCCTTTGAAATACCGTCACTTACCTGTGTAACGATTACCTTTTTACCGTTAAAACGTTCCATAGGAACTTTTGTATCTGCCGCAACGATTATGCAATCAGCCTCTGCGATTTCAGATTCGGTAAGAACATTCTTTGCACCGCCCGAACCTCTTGTTTCAACTTTAATCGCACAACCTGCTTTTTCTGCCGCTTTTTGAAGTCCCTCAGCAGCCATATAAGTATGAGCTATACCTGTCGGACATCCAGTTACTGCAAGTATTTTCTTATCAGATGTAGTAACCTGTTCTGATTCAGCATTATCTTTTGCAGTTTCCGCGTCATCTATAATTGAAATAAATTCCTCTACCGATTTTGCATTAATAAGTTTTTTTGAAAAATCTTCGTCCATAAGCAAAACGGAAAGTTTACTCAATACGTCAAGGTGTACATTTTCTTTTGTATCAGGTGCGGCGATTGCAAATATAAGCTTTACCGGCTCACCATCTATCGAATCAAAATCAGTACCGTTTTTGATTACCATTGCCGCAAGTCCGGGTTTTGTCACCGCACTGCCTTTATAATGAGGAATTGCGATACCCTCGCCGACTGCCGTCGTACTTTCTTCCTCTCTTTTTATCAAACCTTCTACATAAGCATTCTTATCTGATATTTTTCCGCTCTTTTCCATAAGGTCTGCCATTGCACGAATGGTTTCTTTTTTTGTGCTTGAAACTCCGTCAAGTCTGATACTCTCTTTTGAAAGTAAGTCTGTGATACGCATAATTTTTACCTCCTCATATTGTTTTAAATACATTTAAAATTTCTTCTTTGGTCGCAAGATTTTCCGAAAATGCACTTGCACTGCCTGCCGATAATCCCATTTTAAGTGCATACATAAAATCCTGCTTTTCCATATATCCCGCAAGGAAACCGGCAACCATTGAATCGCCTGCTCCCGTTGAGTTCACTAATTTACCTTTAGGTGCCTCACTTTCGTACACTTCTCCGTTTTCACCAACGAACACCGCACCCTCGCCTGCCATTGAAACAAGTACATTCTTCGCACCCATTTCCTGCATTTTCTTTGCATACGGAACAACTTCACTTCTCGTCTTAAGTTCAACACCGAATATTTCACCTATTTCGTGATTATTAGGTTTTACCAAAAACGGTTTATACTTAAGAACATTCACAAGCAAGTCCTTTGTTGCGTCAACGACTATATTTAATTTTTTATCTTTAAGGTAGTCCATAATTTCGCAGTAAATCGAATCGGAAAGCGATGACGGAATACTTCCGGCAAGTACCAACGTATCGCCGTCATTCAAACTGTCAAGTTTTTCGTAAAGTTTCTTTACCGCACCGTCTGAAATATCAGGACCCTGACCGTTTATTTCTGTTTCGGCGTCTGATTTTATTTTCACGTTAATCCTCGAAAAACCGTTGTCAAGCTTTATAAAATCGGTTTTACAATTCATATCGGCAAGTATATTTTCAATCGCACCGCCCGTAAAACCGGATATAAAGCCAAGTGCCGTATTTTCGACACCCATATTGTTCAGCACAATTGAAACATTAATACCTTTTCCGCCTGCCATAATCTTTTCGGATTCCGTCCGGTTTACTTCACCGCTTCTGCAAGACGGAACAACCATTATATAATCCAATGCGGGATTGAATGTTATGGTATAAATCATAATTGAGCAGCCTCCTTTATATTATATCCTTTAATATTTTCCGTTATCTTATCCGTTATTACGGTTATGTCACTGCCAGCCGCAAAAGTTGCTTTTGATATTTTATTGAATTTTGACGAATCGCAAAGTACAAATTTCTTTGCACATCTTCTCATCGCAAAATTTTTAATATCCGCCTCTCTGACATCGGGAGTTGTGAACCCTCTGTCACTGCTCAGTCCGTTAGTTCCGAAAAAGCCTTTTGTGAAATTGTATTTTGAGAGTGATATAATCGCCTCGGAATCTATAATCGCCTCTGTCACCGATTTGATAAGTCCGCCGATTATATATACTTTAAAGCCTTTTCTCGCAAGACCGACTGCGTGAGATAAAGCGTTTGTAACAAAAGTTGCGTCCTTGGCGGTTATATACTCAATCATATATTCAGTGGTAGTTCCTGCGTCAATATATACAAGGTCGCCTTCATTTATCAGTGACGCCGCATATTTTGCGATTTTAATTTTTTCATCACTGTTTTGAATACGTCTTGCACTGACTTCCGAATCTTCCATTCCTCCGCCCGATACAACCGACATTGCACCGCCATGTACTCGTATAACTCTGTTATCATTGGCAAGAGTTGTTATATCTCGTCTGATTGTCGATTCAGATGCACCAAACATCTTGACCAATTCTTGATTAGATATACTTCCTCTTTCGTTTACTATCTTTACTATCTCATCAAGTCTTTCTTCAAGTAACATTCTCTCGCCTCCTTTTATCGTTTGAACGTTTTTGACTGTTTCTATTTGTATTATACAATCAAGTTCGCTCATTGTCAATCAAATTCATTCACAAATTATATACAAAATAATTGTATATGTTGCACATATTTCGCTGACTTTTAGTTATATTGTACATTCTAATGATTGTTTATGAATGTTTTTATCTGTTTTGTTCTTGAAAGTTTGAGGTACTAACCACATTAAAAATCATAAATTACATCACAGATGTAATTTTTTAAGCTGTCGACATTTTGTCGACATACTCAGTATTTATACTCTCATATTATATTATAACACTTTAATTTATCAAGTAGCCATATTTATGTTGACTATCGTCAGACAAATGTGGTATAATAATATTGTTGTAATAATGGTCGGAAAAAATTAAATAACGGAGGTAAAATTGTGGCAAAAGCTAAAAAACTGAAAATCATACCATTAGGCGGACTTGATGAAATCGGAAAAAATTTAACCGCCCTTGAGTACGGAAACGAAATTATAATGGTAGATTGCGGTATGGCTTTCCCTGATGATGATATGCCAGGTGTAGATATGGTAATAAACGATATTACCTATCTTGAAAAGAACTGGTCAAAAATCAAGGGAATTTTTCTTACTCACGGTCACGAGGACCATATCGGCGGATTGCCTTATTTCCTAAAGGCTATCAACGTTCCTGTTTACGGTACAAGACTTACAATCGGTCTTGTCGAACATAAATTAAAGGAACACAATCTTTTATCAAGCGTAAAGCTTGTTCGTGCAAAGTACGGAAACGTAATTAATGCGGGACAAAACTTCTCTGTTGAGTTTGTCCGCACCAACCATTCTATTGCAGACTCTGCTGCTCTTGCAATCAAAACACCTGTCGGAACGGTTATTCATATGGGTGACTTTAAAATTGATACTACTCCAATCGTCGGAGATATGATTGACCTTGCAAGACTCGGTGAACTCGGAAAAGAAGGAGTTCTTGCCGTTCTTTCTGACAGTACAAATGTTGAACGACCGGGATATGCAATGAGTGAAAGAAGTGTCGGTGAAAAATTTGAACAGATTTTCAAAGGCTGTAATAAACGTATTATAGTCGCTACTTTCGCGTCAAACGTGCACAGAGTGCAGCAAATTATCGACGCTGCCGCTAAAAACGGACGTAAAGTAGCAGTTTCGGGAAGAAGTATGGAAAATATCGTTGAAATATCAATTCTTCTCGGATATATGAAAGTACCAGAAGGCGTACTTATCAATATTGACAACATAAAAAAATACAGACCGAACCAAGTAGTTATTATTACAACAGGCTCACAGGGCGAGCCGATGAGTGCCCTGACAAGAATGGCTTTTTCTGACCACAGAAAAGTCGAGGTCACAAAGGACGACCTTATTATAATCAGTGCAACACCTATTCCGGGTAATGAAAAGTCGGTTTCAAATGTCGTAAACGAATTGTTTAAAATAGGTGCGGAAGTAATTTATAAATCACTTGCGGAAGTACACGTTTCGGGACACGCTTGTCAAGAGGAATTAAAACTTATTCTTGCACTTACAAAGCCGAAATTCTTTATTCCTGTACACGGCGAACACCGCCATCTTGTTCTTCACAAGGAACTTGCGCAAAAAGTAGGTATACCGGAAAAGAACAGTTTTGTACTTTCAAACGGTCAGGTGCTTGAACTTGACTCAAAAACCGCAAAAATCGCAGGCACTGTTCCGGCAGGTAAAATACTTGTCGACGGTCTTGGAGTCGGCGATGTCGGAAATATCGTACTTCGTGACAGAAAACATCTTTCACAGGACGGTCTTATTATCGTCGTTGTTACAATATCACACGACAGTAAAGAAATCGTTTCAAAACCTGATGTTATTTCAAGAGGTTTCGTGTATGTACGCGAGGCCGAATCGCTTATCGAGGGCGTTAAACACGTTGCCGGCGAAAGCATTTCGGATTGTCTTGGCAAACGTAATATGGATTGGTCAACTCTAAAGAGTTCAATGAAAGCGTCTGTCGCAAAATATATTTACGAACAGACAAAACGCAGTCCTATGATATTGCCTATTATTGAAGAAATCTAACAAAAAATTAAGCGTAGCTGAAAAATGCTACGCTTTTTATTTGTCCACCTTTTCTATATTAAGCACATTCTTCGTAAGTGCTGTGTATGAAATGCAATATTTCGCATTTTTTTCATACTTATCAGAGTTAAAATTTTTAAAAGAAATAAGATATTCACTTTCTGTTTTAACAAATTGAAAATATTGCAGAGTAACAGTCGGAGGAAATTCATCAACATAAATTTTCTTACCGCCCATAATCGCGCTCGGTATGTCAAGCACCAACGCAAACACCGTAAAAGAAATTGCAACTATTACACCTATCTCACAACCAAGTTCACTTCTGTCATTTTGTTTCTTAACCGAATACCAAGTTATAGTTATCAGCACTGCCAATACTACACTGCAAAATATTAATATAGTCCAATACCCCATAATAAATTCCTCCTATATGTATAATCTCTTGTATATTTCTCACACTATACTTGTAAAAATCACAAGTATCCTTTGTTAAAATAGGTAAAAAAATATGATAAAATATATAATAATATTTTAAAGGTGGTGTTTTGTTTGACTTTCGACTATAAAACTGTTGGCGGCAGAATAAAACATTACAGACTTTCAATCAACAAAACACAAGAAGAATTAGCCGAACTTGCAGACATCAGTGCCAATCATTTGTCCGCTCTTGAAAACGGCAGATCAGCAGGAAGTTTAGATAAATACTACAGTGTCGCTCAAGCGTTGGGTGTCACTGTTGATATGCTTATTGACAACTCATCTGATCGTGCATCCGGAAACGACTACTTCTTTTCAAACCAACTTTTACCGCTTGTTTCTTCACTTTCCGTTGAGCAACGTAAAATGTTGATAGATTTCATCGAACTTTTAAAAGATTACGATGTCGATAAGAATAACACCAAAAGAGGTTAAAATGAACCGACCCCCAAAAGTTAGACCAAAAATCTAACTATTGGGAGGTCGGTTTTTTCATGGCAAAATATAGTTT